>PMOM01000079.1 GCA_003161535.1 Caulobacteraceae bacterium
AGTGGCTGACGGGGCCCCTGGCCGACGCCGCCTAGACTCACAGGCGTCCACGAACAACCGCCCACAGCAGAGCCAGCCGTTTGCCCGTTGACGATGGCTGTGCGGCCAGCAGATCGCCGCGCGCCAGGGTAGCGCAAACCATCGCGGGAAAGGCGAGCGCGCCCAGATCCCGCGTCGCCCGGCGCGCTTCCTCAAGACTTTGTTCAAGCCGTGAACGAAACGCCGGACCGTCAACCATGCCCGCCCGCTTGAGCAGAACAAGGCCCCAGACGCGGCCTGCGGCCAGAGCGGCCTCCTCCGAAGCCCCGGGCTCAAGAACCCGCGCCGCCAGCGTCGTCGCCGAGCCACCGACCGCGTCGGCCCAACGCACGGCCTCATCCAGGTCGAGGCGCGGTTTGCCCACAACTTCGATGCGCCCATCGATCATGGCCTCGAGCGGAGCGCGCGCAAGCCCGTGACGTTGGATCGCTTGCGCCAGACGCTGCGCCGTCGGATGAAGTTTAATGGTCCGTCCCTCGAAAATCTCGTCAAGAACCTCGCGCCACCAGGTCAGCCGGATTTCCATGATCAGCGGATTGGAGGCCACCCGGATCGCTCGGGCAAGCTCGTGGTCATAGGCGTACAGGGCGATGACGTCCGCCCGCGCCCGATGATCGGCGATGAACCGGCTGGCGAGCCAGCGGTCCGGATCGGCCAGGCGGACACCCCGATCGAGGTCGTCCGCCAATGAAGTCCTAGCCGTAGAGGGTCTGGTACATCGCCATGGACGTCAGCATGGGCAAGGACAGCAGTAGATTTATGCGCGAGGCCAGGGTGGCGGTGCGGGCCGCTTTGGCCTTGGCGTCGGCGTCCGCTTCCTTGATGCCCAGCGCGATCTTCTGATTGGGCCAGATCACGCCCCAGACGTTGAGGAACATGACCAGCGCCAGCCAGACGCCGACGCCCATCAGGGTGAAGCCTCGATCGCTGGGATCATAGCCGCCAGCGAGGCCCAAAGTGAGTACCTTGGCGGCATAGACATGACCGCGCAACGCCGCCACGCCCAGGCCCGCCAGCACGGTGAACAGGGCCGACCAGCGAAACCAGAACAGCGCCTCGGGCGTGATGTACTTGGAGATCGCCGGCTTAAGCTCCGCCGGGATGTCCGGCATTTTGCGGGTCTGGACGAAGTTGAAATAGTACAGAAGGCCGATCCACAACACCCCGAAGAAGACGTGCATCCAGCGGAACACCGCCTGCCAATAGGTCTGGTCCATGCCATGCGGACCTTGCGAGAAGGCGAACAGCATGATGATCGCGAACACCACGCTGAGGATCATGGTGTTGCGGAAGTTTAAGAGTAGGCCAGCCATGACGAATCCCCCTGTTGGATCGAGTGGATGACGATAACGCCTTTCGAGGCGGGCGAAAAGCGGCGTGGCCCTCGACGCTTTGGCGCTCGACAGCGGTCGGGCGGCCTCTACTATCTCTAGGAGAACGGGAGCGCTGCGGAATGTCGAAAGCTTTTCGGATCATTTGGGGCGCCGCCGCGGCCATGCTGGCGGACTTGCTCGGCGGGGGGGCGTTCGCCGCCACCTACACTCTAGACGCGACCCCCACGACCGTGGCTTGGGGAAACTACGACGCCGCGGCCAAGCCGGTGCTGCACATTGCCTCGGGCGATACGGTCGTATTCCATACGCTGCTGACCAGCAGTCCGACGGCGCTTGAGAAAGCCGGCGTCGCGCCGGGCGATGTGCAGACCAGCCTGCGTACCGTCTTTGATCAGGTGAAGGACCGCGGCCCAGGGGGCCATATTCTCAATGGCCCGGTCTATATCGAGGGCGCACAGCCCGGCGACACGCTGGAAATCCGCATCCAGAAAATCGATCTTGATATTGGCTACGCGTACAATGGCTTTCGCTATGGCGCCGGCCTGCTCACCGACGATTTTCCCTATTCCAGGATCAAGATCATTCCCCTCGACAGAGAGAGGATGGTCGCCCGCTTCGCGCCCGGCGTCGAGATCGCGCTGCATCCCTTTTTCGGCAGCATGGGCGTGGCGCCTCCGGCCGCCTTTGGCCGCTACGACAGCACCCCGCCGACGATCAACGGCGGCAACATGGACGACAAGGCTCTGGTGGCGGGAACGAGCCTCTTTCTTCCCGTCTGGGCGCCCGGCGCCCTTTTCGAGGTCGGCGACGGCCACGCCGGCCAGGGCAATGGCGAGGTCGACGTCACGGCGATGGAAACCTCGCTGGTCGGGACACTGCAGTTCGTCCTGCACAAGGGCGCGGGCGCCGGAGCCTATCCGCGGGCGGAGACGCCCACCCACTACGTCTCCATGGGATTCGACGACGACCTCAGCAACGCCACCCGCAAGGCAGTGCGCAACATGATCGACTTTCTGGTCGGCGAGAAAAACATGACTCGCGATGACGCCTATATGCTGGTCAGCGTCGCCGGCGATGTGGAAATCACCGAACTGGTGGACCGCAACAAGGGCGTGCACGTCATGCTGCCCAAGGCGCTCTTCGCGCCCCACTGACGAACTTGGCGCGTTGGATTGGCTTCGGCCGAGGCGCGGAAGCGGCTCTTATAGGAATCGCTGCGCCGCACCTGATTCACGATGTCATGGGTCGTAAGGCCTCTAGTCCATCAGTTTCTGCGAGAGATAGACGTAGTGGCGGGCCCAGCGGCGAGCGTTCAGCTCCGGGTCCGCGTCGTTGGCGTGNNNNTTTCGCGCGTGGCCCGGGTGCACGCGGTCGTCCTCGGTGTTGGTGGTGATGTAGGGTTCGGGGTAGGTCACGCCCGGTTTGAGCTGCGTATAGGCCGAATATTTCGAAATGAAGGCCCGGTCCGACGCAGTGTCCGGGTCGCCGTACTCGGCCATCCAAGACGCCCCCGCCGAGAGGTGATTGTAGCGAAGCATGTCGATCAGGGGGCTTTCGATCACCGCCGCGTTGAAGAGTTCGGGGTGCTGGGTGATGGCGACGCTGGTCAGCACACCACCGTTCGAGCGGCCATAGATTCCCAGGTGGCGGGGGGAAGTGATCCGGCGGGCGATCAGATCCTTGGCCACGGCCGCGAAATCATCAAAGGCGCGCTGCCGGTGTTCGCGTAGAGCCGCCTCGTGCCACGCCGGGCCAAATTCGCCGCCGCCGCGGATATTGCTGAGGACATAGGCGCCCCCGCGCTCCAGCCAGAGCTTGCCAAGCTCCGGACGATAGGACGGCGTCTCGGAGAGTTGAAAGCCCCCATAGCCGAACATTTGAACCGGCGTCGCGCCATCGCGTGTCATCGCCTTGGGCCGAACCAGGAAATAGGGGATTCGTGTCCCGTCCGCGGAGGTGGCGAAGAGCTGCTCCACTACGTCCCGCGATGCATCGAAGCTCGGGGGAAGGCTCTTCACTTTGGTCACCGCCCCGGAGGCCGCGTCCACCGACCACAGCGCGGTGGGTTCCAGGAAGCTTTCCGAAGCGACGTAGGCGCGGTTGGAGAGAGAATCCGCCGCCCGGATGGTCAAGGCCGAGCCATTGGGCAACGCGAGCCGCCGCCTGGTCCAACCGCCTCCCGCGGGCGCATAGACGTCCAAGGCGCCGCTGACATTGTCGAGGAGTTCCACCAGCACGCGACCTTGAGTGACGCGGGCGGCGTCGATGGTCTGGGTAGAGGTGGGCTCGACGATCAGATCAGCGGCGCCCGTCTTGGGATCATAGGCGATGAGCGAACCGGCCCTGAACGCCGGATGGTTCGCGCCGGCCGCCCAATCCTCGTTGACGCCAAGGATGATCCGACCGGCCAGCCAGCCGTGCAGCTGGTTCTTCCTCGGCAGGTCCAGAAGCCTCGTGCCGCCGCTTGCTTCCAGTTCCAGATAGTCGGTCTGGAAGAAGCTGATGTTGTGTCCGATCAGAACCTCCGCCACCCGGCCCGATCCGTCGCGCAGCACCCGGGCCGAGACGCGCACATCGCCGGGGGCGCCGCGATAAACCTCCTCGGCCTGATCCAGGGGCGCTCCACGCTTCACCTTCTTGACGATGAAGGGAAAGCCGGACTTGGTCAGCGTGCCCGGTCCCCAGTCGCGCGCCACCAGAAGGGTGTCGAGGTCCAGCCAGGCGATCTCCTGTTTTCCGCGATCGAAGTGGAAGCCCCCTGAAACGAAGGTCTTGGTTCGGGTATCGAACTCGCGAATCTGGACCGCGTCTCCGCCGCCATCGGACAGATGAATCAGGCATAGATCGTCGGCGGGCGGCAGGCAGGTCGCGCCCTTCCAAATCCAGTTCTTGCCCTCGGCCTTGGAGAGCGCGTCCAGGTCGATCAGCGTCTCCCACCGCGGCTGCGCCGAAGCGTATGACACGGGCGTCGTGCGCCGCCAGAGGCCTTTAACGTGGGCGCCGTCTTGCCAGACGTTGTCGATCTCGTCGCCCAGGAACCCCGGGTAGGGGACGCGGTCCTTGGCGGTGAAGATCGCCAAGGCTTGCCGGCGAAATGTCTCGTATCGAGGATCGGCCTCAAGCCTTGCGGCGGTCCTCGCATTCTGCGTCTGGACCCAAGCCATGGCGCGCTGGCCGTGGATGTCTTCGAGCCATGCGAACGGGTCCACGGCGCCGGGCTCGATCGACGGCAGAGCGGGCGTCTGGGCCAATGCCGTCCCGCCGATGAGCGCCAACAATGCGGCGGCGATTATCGGACGCATACCAGATCCCTCCTAGGCGCGACCGTCAGGCCCTAGCCTCAAACCGCGAGCAAGGCCACCGCGAAGCGGCGCCCCTCGGAGATCAATACGCTGTAGGTTCGCGCCGCGCCGGCCGTGGACATGAACTCAAGGCCCAAGCCCGCCGCCCGCAAGGCTTCGCGCACGTCCCGGGGTGGCTGCGACTGCACGGCGCCGGTCCCCAGCAGCACGAATTCAGATACCGCCCTGCCCGCTTCGATGACCATGGCGAAGTCCTCGGCGGCCAAGTCGTCCATGGCGCGAGGTCGCCAATTGCGCGGCGCGTCGTCGAGCAGCAGCAGCGATCCGGGACGCCACAGGCCGGAAACCCGAAACCCTCCGCCGCCGTAAGTATCGATGGAGGGCGGCTGGCGCATCGTCCTTGGCTCGGGAGGCTTCAGGGGCGGGCAGGTTGAGGCGCAATGGGGGTGGCCGCCTCATCGTCTTTCTTGACACCCCACAGCAGAATGATCGGCGAGGCGACATAGATCGACGAATAGGTGCCAATGACGATGCCGAAGAGCAGCACGATGGAAAGCGGGCGCAGGGACTCCCCGCCGAACACGGCCAGGCCGGAGAGCGCCAGGAGGGCGGTGACGCCGGTGATCACCGTGCGCGAGAGGGTTTCATTGACCGACAGGTCGATCAGATCACGTAGAGGCATGCGCTTGTATTTGCGGCGGTTTTCTCGGAGCCGGTCGAACACCACGACCGTGTCGTTCATCGAATATCCGATGATGGTCAGAAGGGCGGCGACGAGATTGAGGCTGAACTCCAGGCGCAGCAGCAGGATCAGGCCAAAGGACAAAGTGACGTCGTGAAAGAGGGCGACCACCGCGCCCAGGCCGAACTGCAGCTCGAAGCGGAACCAAATGTAAAGCAGCATCAAGCCGAT
>PMOM01000040.1:0-643 GCA_003161535.1 Caulobacteraceae bacterium
ATGCACGCCGACGAGATCATCGTTCTGGAGGAAGGCCGCATCGTCGAGCGCGGGACGCACGCCGAGCTGGTGGACCTGGGCGGCGAATACGCCGATCTCTACGGCCTGCAGACCCTCAGCAGCCAGGGTCTTTCCATCGCCGATGCGCGCATGCGGCGGAAGCTGGCGGAGGCGGTTGAATGACCGACTTTGTCCGCGGCGCCGATCCTCCTGACGAGGCGCCTCGCCGACCGCGCGCCAACCTCGGCACGCCGGACGCCGAAGAGATCTTCGCGGCCTTCGACACCCGGATCATCCGCCGGTTCTTCGCCTATCTGAAGCCGCATCGCGGACTGCTTTTCGGGGCCCAGGCAGCGGTGCTGATTTCTTCCCTGAGCAGCGTGGCCGTGCCCTGGGTGATCGGCGCGGTGGTGAACGCCGGCGTGGCGCGCGACGCCTCTGGACTGGAACGGCTGCTGACGATTTTCGGCGCCGTCGTGCTGGTCAGCGCCGCGGCCGGGTTTTGCGATCAGTGGATGACCTCGCGCCTGGCGCAGCGGGTGATCTTCGACGTTCGCCGCTCGATGTTCGCCCATTTCCAGGATGTGGCCCTGACCTTCATGGACAAGACCCATGTGGGCCGGGTGATGTCGCGCCTGCAGGG
>PMOM01000040.1:761-7170 GCA_003161535.1 Caulobacteraceae bacterium
ATCGCCAACGGCGCCTTGGCCGAAAACATCAACGGAGTGCGCACCGTCCAGGAAACCCGCCGCGAGGCGATGAACTTTGAACTTTACGAGGAAAAGGCGCGGGAGAATTTCGAGGCCGCGGTCGGCTCGGCGTGGCTGGCACAGATCATGACGCCCACGGTGGACATCCTCACCGGCGTGGCCATGGCCTGCATCATCGTGGTCGGTGGCAACGAGGTCCTGGGCGGCGCCCTGCGGGTCGGCGTGCTGGTGACGTTCATCCTCTCGGTGCAGAGGTTCTTCGAACCGGTGCGGCTGCTTTCCATGCAGTACACGGTGATGCAGCGGGCGATGGCGGCGGGCTACCGCATCTTCGAGGTGCTGGACGTGCCGGTGACCATCGCCGACGCCCCCGGCGCCATCGTCTTGAAGGACATCCAATCGACCGTCGAGCTTGATCATGCGACCTTCGGCTATGCGCCCGGCCGCCCCATCCTGCACGACATCAGCCTGAAGGTGGAACCGCGCGAGGTGGTGGCGCTGGTGGGTCCCACCGGATCGGGCAAGACCAGCATCACCGCCCTGGTCCATCGCTTCTATGAGGTCGACGCCGGACGCGTGCTGGTGGGCGGCCACGATGTGCGCGACGTAACCCTTAGCTCCCTGGGCGCCCTGGTCGGCATGGTGCTTCAGGAGCCATTCCTGTTTTCCGGCACCATCGAGGAGAACATCCGCTACAGCACCAGCGGAGCCACTCGAGACGACGTCATCGCCGCGGCCAAGGCGGTCAGCGCCCACGAATTCATCGCCCGGCTGCCGCAAGGCTATGACAGTCTGCTGGGACAGCGTGGACGCAACCTTTCGGTGGGCCAGCGCCAGCTGATTTCCTTTGCCCGCGCCCTGGTGGCCGATCCGCAAATCCTCATCCTGGACGAGGCCACCGCCAATATCGACAGCTTCACAGAGCAGGCCATCCAGAAGGCCCTGAAGGTTCTGTTCGCCGGCCGCACCTGCCTCGTCATCGCCCACCGCCTGGCCACGGTGCGCGACGCCGACCGGATCATCGTGCTCAACCAGGGCCGCATCGTCGAGGAAGGTCCCCACGAGGCCTTGATCCGGAACGAGGGCCTCTATGCGAAGCTCTACGCCTCAAGCCACGGTTCCTTCGATGATCTGACCGGCGAAGACGAGGGGGCGCAGCGCGAGCTGACGCCGACCTAGTTGGCTTGCGGGAGGCCAAATCCTTGGGCCAGCCACTGGAACAATGGCTGGCGCCATACTAGGTTCGTGGGCGGCGCGGTCTGACGCGCCCGTGGGGAAAACCGATGCACAAGACCTTTCGCCGATGGGCTCAACTGGCCGTCGTCGCCATCCTGCCGCTGGCCTTGGCCGGTTGCGGCATCAACGCCATTCCCACCAAGCAGGAAGCGGCCAAGGCCCGGTGGGCGGACGTCCAGAGCGACTATCAGAGGCGCTCGGACCTGATTCCCAACCTGGTGGCCACGGTGAAGGGCTTCGCGGCGCAGGAAAAAAGCGTGCTGGTGGAAGTCACCCAGGCCCGGGCCAGCGCCACCCAGGTCAAGGTCGACGCCTCGACGATCACCGACCCGGCCACCTTCGCCCGCTATGAGCAGGCGCAGAATCAGCTCTCCGGCGTACTCGGCCATCTGTTGGCGATCACCGAAAACTATCCGAACCTGAAATCCAACGAGAACTTCATGGCCCTGCAATCGCAGCTTGAGGGGACGGAAAATCGCATCACCGTGGCCAGGCGCGACTACAACGCCGCCGTGCAGGACTACAACACCACCCTGCGGGTCTTCCCCACATCGATCTGGGCGGCGACTTTCTATCACAATGAAAAGCCGATGGCTTTGTTCTCCGCCACCGCTTCGGCGCAGTCGGCCCCGACGGTGAGCTTCGACACCTCAGTCCCCGGCGCCGCGCCGGGCTCGCCGCCGCCTGCCGCGCCGATGCCGCCAGCGGCCAATCCGTGAGCCGCCTGGCGGGCCTTCTGGGCCTGTTGGCTGTCCTCATTTGCGCGCCGGCCTGGGCGGCTCCGCAGTTTCCCCCCCTGACCGGCCGGGTGGTGGACAACGCCCATGTCCTCAATCCCCAGACCCAGGCCGATCTGACCGCCAAGCTCGCGGTGCTGGAGCAGCAAACGACGCGGCAGCTGGTCGTCGTCACCCTGCCTTCCCTGGGCGGCTATGACATTTCCGACTACGGCTACCAGCTCCTGCGCCATTGGGGCATCGGCCAGAAGGGCCAGAACAACGGCGCGGTGTTCATCATCGTTCCGACCGAGCACAAGGTGCGCATCGAGGTCGGCTACGGCCTTGAAGCGGTGCTCACCGACGCGGTCTCCAGCGTCATCCTGCAGCGCGCCGTCCTGCCCAAGTTCCGCGCCGGCGACGTCCAGGGCGGCATTGTCGACGGGACGGGCGCCATCATCGCCCAGCTTGGCCCCGATCAGGCCGCCGCCCAGGTCGCGGTGACCCAGGCCGAACAGGCGCCCGTCCGGCACTTCAATCCCCTGGGGGCGATATTCCCCATCATCTTCCTGGGCTTTCTGCTCTCTTCCATCTTCCGTCGCGGAGGCGGCGGCGGCATGGGCCTGTTGCTGCCGATGATGATCCTCGGCGGCGCGCGCGGCGGATGGGGCGGCGGCGGCTTTGGCGGTGGCGGGTTTGGCGGCGGCGGCTTCAGCGGCGGCGGCGGCATGGGCGGCGGCGGCGGCGCCTCGGGGGGTTGGTAAAATGTTGAGCGCCATCGAGGAAGACCGCATCGAGGCAGCGGTGAAGGCGGCCGAGGAGGGATCCTCCGGCGAAATCATCTGCGTGCTGGCGGCGGAGGTTTCCACCTATCGAGAGGTTCCCTTGGCCTGGGCGGCCGCCGCGGCTCTGGCCATGCCGCCCATCGCCCTGGCCTTTGGATTGCACCCTTTATCGATGGCAGCGGGCGCCGGGGTATGGATGGTCGCCCAGGCCGGCGCATTGGAAGGCGAATTGGCCCGGGCGCTGGGCCTCTACACCTTCGCCCAGCTGGCGCTGTTCATCTTCGTATTCCTGATCGTCGCCATTCCGGCGGTCCGGCGCCTGCTCACCCCGCGCAGCCTAAGGCGCCACCGCGTCGCCAGGGCCGCCCATCACCAGTTCGCGGCCATCAGCGCCCGCGCGGCGGGCAGCCAGACCGGCGTGTTGATCTTCGTCGCCGTCGACGACCGGCAAGTGCAGATTCTCGCCGACGGGGCCATTCACGACAAAGTCGGCGAGCCGACATGGGCCCGCGCCGTCAAGGCGATCAGCGACGCCATGAGGGGCGGCCGTGACCCGACAGCGGGGATCATCGAAGCGGTGGAAATCTGCGGCGCGGCCCTGCGCGAACACTTCCCGGCGACGGGCCCGCGCGAACACGCCTTTTCACCAAGACCGCTGGATGTTTGAGGGTCCGGCGCTCCTCAAGGCCTCTCCCGCAAGCAAAGGATGGGATGCTAAGACACGGCGTTAGTCGTGTGCCTTGGGAGTAGCGCCGTGGAAACTCTGCTTGAGCGATTGGTGGCCGCCGCCGCCACTGGCATGACCGCCAGCGTGTGGGCGAGCGAAAAGCCCGACGTCATCGCCATTCACGATCCCATCGGCACGCGCACCTTCGGCGAGGTGAACGCCAACGCCAATCGCGTCGTACGTCTGCTGCGCGCCCATGGCCTCAAGGCCGGCGACGCCGTGGCGCTGATGTGCGGCAACCGCGCCGAATTCGTGGAAGTGCTCAGCGCCGTCCTGCGGGGGGGCTTTCGCGTCACGCCGGTCAACTGGCATCTGACCGCCGACGAGGTCGAGTACATCATCAATGATTGCCAGGCCAAGGCTCTGATCGCCGAAACCCGCTATCCGGCCGCGGCCGCGGCCCAGACACCCCTCGTCGCGGTGAAAATCTCTATCGGCGAAGACACTGAGGGATTCATCCCCTACGCCGGCGCCCTGGCCGAGCTCGACGCAAGCGACATCGCCGATCCGGTGATGGGCGGCGCCATGCTCTACACCTCGGGAACCACCGGGCGGCCCAAGGGGGTCTTCCGCAAGGCCAATACCACCGTCCTGCTGCCCGGGCCCGGCGAGCCCGACGACGTGCAAATGTGCGCCGGACCGGCCTATCACGCCGCCCCACTGGCTTTCGATGTCCGCTCGGCCATGGCCCAGGGAAACCCCCTGGTGTTCCTCGACCGATGGGATTCGGAAGGCGTGCTGCAAACCATCGAGCGCTACCGCGTGACCCGCGCCCACATGGTGCCGATCATGTTCCAGCGCCTTTTGGCCCTGCCCGAGGCGGTGAAGGCCAAATACGACCTTTCCAGCCTGCGCTATCTGATCCACGGCGCGGCCCCATGCCCGCCGGAGGTCAAGAAGGCGATGATCGACTGGTTGGGGCCGATCATCCACGAATATTACGCCGGCTCGGAAGGCGGAGCGGGCTTCCTGATCAGTTCGCAGGAGTGGCTCGCCAAGCCGGGCACTGTGGGCAGGCTGCCGGCCCCCGACGCCGTCAAACTCATCGACGAAGAGGGAGGCGAGATCAGCGAGCGGGGCAAACCCGGGACGATCTATTTCCAGGTCTCGCCCATCGCGCCCTTCGAATATTTCAACGACCCGGCCAAGACCGCCTCGGCGCACCGGGGAAACTATTTCACGCTGGGCGACGTGGGTTACCTCGACGACGACGACTATCTCTTCCTCACCGGCCGGACCGCCGAGTGCATCATTTCGGGTGGGGTCAACATCTATCCCCAGGAAATCGACAACGAGATCATCAAGCATCCGGCGGTGGAGGACAGCTGCGCCATCGGCGTGCCCAACGACGAGTGGGGCGAGGAGGTCAAGGTGGTGGTCACCCTGCACCCGGGTCAGCAGCCCAGCGACACCCTGGGCGCCGAAATCCTCGCCTTCGCCAAGACGCGACTGGCCGGATTCAAGGCCCCCCGCTCCATCGCCTTCGCCGAGGAACTCCCGCGCAGCCCGGCGGGCAAGATCCAACGTGGCAAGGTGCGCGCGCCCTACTGGGCGGGCCGGGCGCGGCAGATCTAAAGCGCGAAGGAATATCCCAAGGTCGCCGCTTCCGGCGCAGACTCGTCCGCCCCTCCCGTTCCACCAACCGAAGCGTAGAGAGCCATGGCGGCGGCGTTGCCGCGATCGGTGAGCACCCAGGCGCCGGTGCAACCATGAGCCTTGCCCACGTCGAACAGGGCCCGCATCACCCCCTTGCCCAGGCCCCGGCGTTGGTGGGTCGGCGCGACCGCGACTTCGTTGATCCACAGCTCCGGGCGCTTGTCGGGATGAAAATAGTGAACCGCCGAGGCGAAGCCGACGACCACGCCGCCGTCGATCGCCACCGCGATGTGATGCCGTGGATCGCTCACAAACTCCCGGGCAAGATCAGGGTCGATCGGGTTGTCGAACACCTCCGGCGCGACGTTGGCGAGGATGCCTTCGTCGCCCCGCCGCAGGACCTTGATCTCGATCGCCATGGAACTACTCTAGGTCAGGGAGGATGTTCGGCAATGGCCGCGCAACTCAACCACACGATCGTGCATTGCCGTGACAAGATGGCGTCGTCGAGCTTTCTGGCGGGGATGCTCGGACGGCCGCCGCCCAAATCATTCGCGCCGTTCCTGGCGGTGGAACTCGACAACGGCGTCTCGCTCGATTTCATGGAGACCGATGGCGCGATCACGCCGCAGCACTACGCCTTCCTGATTGAAGAGGCGGATTTCGACCGGGTGGTGGAACGCATTGCCCGCGCCGCTCTGGACCATTGGGCCGACCCGATGCGCGCGCGGCCCGGCGAGATCAACCGCCGGGACGGCGGCCGAGGCGTTTACTTTCTCGATCCCGACGGCCACTTTCTGGAGGTCCTCACCCGCGCCCACCCGAGCGGGGTCTGAAGGCGGGCCGCCTCACGCAATCGACGCTATGGCGTCCGCGACCGCCTGGGGCTTTTCGATTATCACCATGTGCCCGGCCTCCGGCACATTCACCAGCCGCGAGCCGGCGATGGCCGCCTCGAAGGCCGGGCCGTAGACCGGGGGGATCAAGCGGTCGCTTTGGCCCCAGATGATCACCGTCCTGGCCTTGATGCGATAGAGCCTGCCGGCGAGGCCGCGCTCGGGAATCGGAAAAAGCAGCTTGCCGGCCATGCCCATCTGGCGGGCATTGCGCACCAGATAGTCCTGAAGGAAGTTTGGATCGTCCATCTTCAGTCCCGCGGTCATCAGCGCGGCGCCGGCCTCGGCGTCATGAAAGAGATACCGGGGCATTTCGAAAGGCAGCAAGGAGAACACGTCCGGGATCGGATGATCGTCCAGCCACAGGCCCGCCGGGGCGATCAACGCCAGGCGCGAGACGTCGTGTGGAGCGATGGCGGCCATCTCGGCGGC
>PMOM01000285.1 GCA_003161535.1 Caulobacteraceae bacterium
TGATCGGAGAAGTTCTTGATCATAGTCGCGGGTTCCGGGCGTGGCGGCGCCGATGGGCGCCCGTGACGAGACTAACCCAGGTTGGTCGGCGCTTCACCATGACGTGGCCTCTTGGCGAACTTGTCTTCGCCCATGTCTGAACTTAAGTGGTCGCGCGTGACGGCGGCGGGCGCCCGTACCTTCTGATGGGAGCTTCCATGAGCCGCCTTTCACACTTGGCCGCGATCGCCGGAGGTCTATCCGTCGGGCTTTCCGCGCTGTGGGCCGGCGCCGCCCCGGCGCAGTCGATCCCCGGCTGGCCCCAATCGGCCAGCGACCTGGCGGCCGATCCGGCGGTTCGCTTCGGCGCATTGCCCAATGGGATGCGCTACGCGGTGATGCGAAATGCGACACCCGCGCATCAGATCTCGCTTCGCCTGCGCATCGGCTCTGGATCGCTCGAGGAAAACGACGCCGAACAAGGCCTCGCCCATGTGCTCGAGCACATGGCCTTCAAGGGTTCGACCCACGTGCCGGCGGGCGAGATGGTCAAGATCCTGCAACGCGAGGGCTTGGCCTTCGGTCCCGACACCAACGCCGAAACCGAGTGGACCCAGACAGTTTATATGCTCGATCTGCCGCGCGATGACGACGAGAGCCTAGACACCGGCCTGATGCTGATGCGGGAGACGGCCGGGGAACTGACTTTGGACGCCACGGCGCTGGCCACCGAGCGCGGCGTCGTGCTCTCCGAGGAGCGCCTGCGTGATACGCCGCTCTTCCGCGCCCAGAAATCTCAGATCGATCTCTTCGCCCATGGCCAGCTGGCCGCGGAGCGATTTCCGATTGGATTGGTGGATGTGGTCAAGAATGCGCCAGTGAGCTTGGTTCGGACATTCTATGAAGCCAACTACCGACCCGATCGCGCCACCGTCATCGCGGTGGGAGACTTCGATCCGGCCGTCGTGGAAGCCAAGATCAGAGCCCGATTTTCCGATTGGACGCCGGCGGGGCCGCCGACCGCCGAACCAAACCTCGGACACGTTGAGCCGCGCGGCCTAACGGTCAAGCTCGTTCATCTGCCTGGCTCTTCCACTCAGACCGTCATCGCTTGGGCGAGGCCCTATGATGCATCACCCGATACCGCCGCCAAAGAGCGCCGCGAGGTGATGGAAAACCTTGGCATAGCGGTACTGAACCGGCGGTTGGATCGATTGGCGCGAAGCGAACACCCCCCCTTCATCCGCGCCGGCGCCAGCTTCCAGAACCTCTTTCACTCCGACAAGATCGCGGTCGTTGAAGCGGTCTCGACCCCAGATGGTTGGCGAGCGTCCGTGGATGCCGCCGAAGAGGAAGTGCGCCGCCTGGTCGATTTCGGCGTGGGCGCCAGGGAGCTGGATCGCGAAGTCACCGAAACGCGCGCCTCTCTGCGCAACGCCGTCGCCGGCGCCGCCACCAGGCTGACGCCCGCCCTGGCCTCGGGCTTGGTGGATGCGGTGGACGAGAACGAGGTCTTCACCGCGCCATCGACCGACCTGGCGTTGTTCGAAGAGGCCGTGAAGGGTCTGAAGGCCGCGTCGGTCAATAGCGCGGCGCGGGCCGTGTTCGCCGGGGCTGGTCCTCTGGTCGAGCTGGCGACCCCCGATCCGATCGATGGCGGCGAGGCGGCGCTGGCGGCGGAGTTCTCCAAGGCCCAATCGGCGTCCTTGAGCCCACCGGCGGAGGAGGCGGCGATCGCTTGGCCCTACGAGCGCATCGGCGCTCCAGGAAAGCTCATTCAACGAACAGTGGTGGCCGATCTTGGCCTGGTGACGGCGCGATTCGCCAATGGCGTGAGCTTGACCGTGAAGCCGACACCCTTTCGGCAGGACCAGGTCTTGGTTTCGGTGAATGTCGGGGCCGGTCGCCTGGATCTTCCCAGAGACCGCCCGACCGTCAGCTGGGCGATGGCGGCCCTGGTGGCCGGCGGCTTTGGCAAGATCGACTTCGAGGACAGCCAAAGAGCGTTGGCCGGCAAGGTTCATGCGGTCAATTCCGCCATGCAAGACGACGCGTTTTTGCTTGGCGGGGCCACCCGGCCCGAAGACCTGAGGACGCAGCTCCAGGTGATGGCCGCCTATCTCGCCGACCCCGGCTATCAACCCGAAGCCTTCGAGCGCTTGCGCGGCGCCTACCTTGCTCAATTGCCGCAGTTGGAGGCGACGCCCAGCGGCGTGTTCGAGCGGGATTCAGGGGCGTTGTTAGCCAGTGGCGATCCTCGTTTCGCCTTCCCAACCCGCCAACAACTGCTGGCCGCCAAGCCGCAAGATCTGAAGGCGCTTTTGAGCCGGCCCCTCTCGCGGGGACCGGTGGAAGTCACCATCGTGGGCGACATCACCGCCGATCAGGCCATCGCCCTGACGGCCGAGACCCTGGGAGCGTTGCCGACTCGCGCCCGTAATATGGCGCCAGGACCTGACGACTTGACGGTTCGCTTTCCAGGCCCGACGCCCGTGCCCCTGGCGCGCACCGATACAGGTCGCCCCGACCAGGCGGTGGGCGTGGTCGCTTGGCCCATGACGGGGTTCTATCCGAACATGGCCGCATCGCGCGCCGCGATGCTGGCTGGCGATGTGCTTGAGAACCGACTCTTGGACCAGGTGCGCATCGCGCAGGGGGACACCTACAGCCCCGAGACGCGGGTCGATCTGTCCCAGACCTTCCCGGGCTATGGTTACGCCTACAGCGCCGTGGAGATGCCACCGGGCAAGATCGCCGCCTTCTTCGCAAGCGTCTCGGCGATCACCGCGGACCTGCGGGCCAAGCCCATCAGCGCCGACGAATTGGTTCGGGTGAAGAATCCAAAGATCGCGACTCTGAGAAAGGCGCAGGCCACCAATGAATATTGGCTGGCCGACCTGACCGGCTCCCTGGCCGATCCCAGACGCCTCGATCTGATCCGGAGCACGTTTCCCGATTACGAAAAGATCACTCCCGCCGATATCCAGGCCGCCGCGCGTAGGTGGCTGGTCGATGAGAAGGCTTGGAGACTGATCGTGCGGGCCGCGTCGCAGCCTCCTACCGTCCCGTCGGCCCCTTCTTGAAATACTTGAAGAAATCGCTGTCCGGCGACAGGATCAAGGTGGTGTCGCCATCGGCGAAGCTGCCCTCATAGGCCTGCATCGAACGGTAGAAGGCGGCGAAACTGGGGTCCTTGCCGAAGCTGGAGGCGAACAACCGCGCGCTCTCGCCGTCGCCCGCGCCACGGGTGGTGAAGGATTCTTCGGTGGCCGTGGCCAAAGTGATGGTGACCTGCTTGTCGGCGTCGGCGACTACTTCGCGGCGGTTCTGTTCGCCGACCGCGCGGATCTGCGCGGCCTGCTGCTGCAGGTTGGACCGCATCCGCTGGTAGACCGCCTGTTGGTTGGCCGCGGGCAGATCGGCGCGCTTGATGCGCAGATCGACGACCTCGATCCCCAGACGCGAGCGGGCGGCGCGACGGCGCACGTCGGCCAGGGTTTCGGCCATCAGGGCGTCGCGCCTCTGCGAGATGATCTCATTGGCGGTTGCGGCGCCAAGCACTTGGCGCAGCGATGAGTTGATCAGCGGCTCCAGCCGGTCGGCGGCGATCGTCTCATTGCGTAGGGTGCGATAGTATTGCAGCGGATTGGCGATGCGGTAGCGCACGAAGGCGTCCACGACCAGGCGCTGCTGGTCGGCCGAGATGACCTCCTCCTGTCGCGCCTCGATGACTTGGTTGCGCTTGTCCAGGGTGACGAGCGATTCCACGAACGGGATCTTGAGCTTCAGCCCGGGATCGTAGGCGCCCGGCGGATTGATCACCCGAACCGGTTCGCCCAGGTTGACCACCACCACCTGCTCGCGCTGATCGACGATGAAGAAGGTGTTGGCCAATAGAACGCCGATCGCGAAAACGAATCCCAGCCAAAGGAAGAGGCGATTCACTGATCAGGTCCTTGCGATTGAGCCGCCGCCGCGGGAGCTGATGGCGGCGGCGTTTGGGCCGACGCGCTGGCGCGGAAGGCGTCGGGCGGCAGGATGATCGGCGCGGTGGCTCCCTTGGCGTCGATAATCACCTTGCGCGAGTGCGAGAGCACCTGCTGCATGGTCTCGATGTAGAGGCGTTCGCGGGTCACCGCCGGGGCGGCTCGATACTGGGCGTAGAGCTGATTGAAGCGAGCCGCCTGGCCTTGCGCCTCGCGCACCACCTGCTCGCGATAGCCCTGGGCCGCCTGGACGATCTTGGCGGCGTCGCCCTTGGCCTCGTTCACCACCCGATTGCGATAGGTATTGGCGTCGTTGATGTAGGACTGCGCATCCTGGCCGGCGCGGGCGATGTCCTGATAAGCGGGCACCACCTCGGCGGGCGGGTTGGCGTTTTGGATCTGGACCGCGTCGATGGTGACGCCGGCGTTGTAGCGGTCGAGAATGCGTTGCATCAGGCTGAGCGTCTCGCTCTGCACCTCGCCGCGCCCGTTGGTGAGAATGGATTTCAGATCGCTGCGTCCCACCACTTCTCGCATGGCGCTTTCGGCGACCGCCTTGACCGCGTCGCTAGGGTCTCTGACCTTGAACAGATAGTCGGCGGCGTCGGAGACATGCCACTGCACGGTGAACGACAGATCGACGATGTTCTCATCGCCGGTGAGCATCAGGCTCTCGTCGGGCGCCTCGGCCCCGGGCACCCCCCCAATGACGGTCTTGTTCTGGTTCGTCACCGAGACCAGCTCGGCCTTCTCGATGGGGATCGGCAGATGGTAGTGGAGCCCCGGGCCAACCGAGCGCGAATAGCCGCCAAAGCGGGTGATCACCGCCTCCTGGTAGGCCTGAACGGTGTAGACGCCAGTCAATGTCCAGGCCAGGAATCCCACGGCCATGATTGCCCACACCGCTGGAGGCCGGATGCCCTGGCCGCCGGGACCGCGGAAGAGGCGACTGGCCTCGCCCATGATTTGCCTGACCAGATCGGAAGGAGCCGGGCCTCCTGGGCGGCCCGGAGGCGGACGCCTGCGCGGTTCCTCGCGACCAGGAGGAACCTCACCGGACGGCTTGCCGCCATCTTCGCCTGAAGGCGGCGCGCCCCAAGGGCCAGGGTTGGCGTTGTCATTCCACGGCATGATGGGCGAAAGTCGTCTCTTTCTTCTGGCCGCGCTCGGCTCTTTTGCAAAAGCCTGAAGGCGGGAGGTTGTAAAGCGGCTCCCGGGGCCGGATATGAGACGCCACGCCGCGCAAAGCAACAAGAAGCGATGAACGCCGCCGTCCTGCCCGATCGAGACGCGATCATCATCGCCCTCGACCAGATTGCCGATCCCAAGACCGGCCAGGGCTTGGCCAGCGCCGGGCTGGTGCGGGGCCTCACCGTTGGTGAAGGCCGCGCCGGCTTCATGCTGGAGGTGGCGGCGGCTGACGCGGCGCTCTACGCTCCGGTGCGGGACGCCGCCGAACGGGCGCTGCTGGCGGTCGCCGGAGTCCGGAAGGCTCAGGTGGTCCTCACCGCCGCCGCCAAGGCGCCAACTCCCGGCGTGACACGCGTGCGCAAAGGCGCGCAGCTTGCCCCCGACCCGCGGGCTGACACCCACGGCATGCCGCCCGCCGAGCGATTGGAGCATGTCAGACGAGTGATCGCCGTGGCCAGCGGCAAGGGGGGCGTGGGCAAATCAACCGTTGCGGTGAATCTTGCCTGCGCGTTCGTCGCCCTTGGGCTGAAGACCGGCCTTCTGGACGCGGATGTCTACGGTCCCTCGGCGCCCAAGATGCTGGGCATCGACGAGCAGCCCAAATTCGAGGATGGCAAGCTCAGCCCTCTGCGGGTCTGGGGACTGAAGGTGATGTCGATCGGATTTCTGGTTGATGAGGCCTCGCCGATGATCTGGCGCGGACCCATGGCCTCATCGGCCATGCGGCAGATGATTCAGGATGTGCGTTGGGGGACCGCTGAGGATCCCCTCGACGTGCTCATCGTCGATTTGCCCCCTGGCACCGGCGACATACATCTGACGCTGGTCCAGAAGCTGGCCGTGGACGGGGTGGTCATCGTCTCGACGCCGCAGGAGATCGCGCTGATCGATGCGCGCCGGGCCTCTGCGATGTTCCGCAAGATGAACCCGCCCGTCCCCATCCTCGGCGTGATCGAAAACATGGCCTTCTTCCCCGATCCCGCCACCGGAGCGCCGATTCCCATCTTCGGACAAGGTGGAGCGCGCTCGGAGGCCGAGCGTCTCGGGGTTCCGTTCCTGGGAGAAATCCCCATCGACATCGCCTTGCGCAAGGGTGCGGACGAGGGTCGACCGCTGGTGGCGACGATGCCCGACAGCGCGGTAGGGCGGGTATTCGCGGCGATCGCGACGAGCTTGCACGGGCCTCGTCCGTAGGCGCCGCGATCCCTAGAGCCGTTGGGGCGCGCCCACGAGAGACTCTTCGGCGGCGGCGACCGAGAGCGATGCGTCGCGCGCCTCCAGGGCCTCGCGAATCGCGCCATGCCGCTTGGCGTCCAGACTGTAGCCAAAAAACATCGCGCCGCCCAGGAACACCAAGATGATCGGCGCGAAAAGGTAGCACATTTCCAGGCCGAAAATGGCATGGGCGGTGTTCACCGCGCCTTCCTTTCCGTTGTAGCCCACCATTTTGAGAATCGGAAAGACGACGACCACGGTGATCACCAAGCCGAGCTTGGTGGTTGAGGTGACCAAGGAGAAGAGCAGGCTGGTCAGATTCTGCCCGCGCTCAAGGCGGACTTCGTCGACAACGTCGGCGACCATGGCGCGGATCAGAAGAAGGAAAGCGCTGGCGCAGAAGCCGACGGCGAACATGCCAAGAACCGTTGGCGCGGCTTCCGCAAGGCCGTGCCCCGGCCATACCCTGGGGAGAGCCATCAGGGTGGTTTGGGCGACGGCATAGGCGACGCAGGCGATTTGGACCGTGCGATGCTTGCCGATCCGCCTTGCGATGCGTCCCCAGGTCGGCGCACCGATGACGCCCGCGCCGATATAGAAGATCAGCAGATAGCCGACCTCCGCGATGCCGAAGCCCTTGGCGTCGTGAAAGAAGTACACATAGAGGGGCGCAGTGGTCCCTGGGCCGAGGGTGAGCAGCAGATCCGCGGCGATGATCCTGAGCATCGAAGGCCTGGAAATGGCGAAGGCATAGTCCTTCAAGCTGAAACGGGGACGCTGGGGGTTGGAGGGAATTCGCTCCGGCGTCAAACCCGTGCAAACCAGAACCGCGACCGGCACCGCGATGATCAGAATCCAGGCCACGGCCGGCATGCTGGCGGCCTTGCCAAGGACCACGGCGCCGCGAGTGAAAAGGGGCAACAAAGCCAAGCCAATGGCCCCAAGAACGGCCAGGCCCTGAGTTACGCCATAGACGCGCGAGCGTTCATTGTAATCGGTGGCCAATATCGATGCCCAGGCCGCCAGGCCCAGGTTCAGCATCGAGGCGCCCGCGTAGGCGACCAGCATCCAGACGATCAGATGGCCCGGCCCGACCTTTCCCCCAGGCATCAGCAAATTGTAGAGCCCCAGCATGGCGATGGGCGCGCCGGCGACCAGCCAGGGTCGGTAGCGCCCAATCGGCGTACGGGTGCGGTCCATGGCCACGCCCAGGAACGGATCGAGCCAGATGTCGATCAGGCGCACGACAGCGATGGCGCCCGCCACCGCCAGGAAGTCATTGCCCAACCCGACGTAGAAGCGCGGCAGATAGACTCCGAAGACCAGCACCATGCCGGCCAAGGGCAGGCCCGGCAGAGCGAAGGTGATGAGGGTGCGCAGCGGGATCCGGGTGGTCATCTGGCGCGCCTCTCAGGGGAATTCAGCGATGTGGCCTGGCACGGTCTGCTCGCCGCTCAGGCTCTCAAGAACCGGCGCCGCGGGCATCATTGCGTCCCTCCGGTCCAGCTCAGCGCGAATTTCACCGTGTCGCCTGGAATCGAGCTTGTAGCCGATGAAGCATGCGCCTCCGAGCATGACGAAGACCACCGGGCCGATGAGGTAGACGAGTTCCATGCCGTGGATGGCGGCGGGGGTGTTGGCCGCCCCCTCCTTGGCCTGGTAGCCGATCCAGCCAAGCACCGTGAACGACAGACCGATGCTGAGCGCGCCCGCCACCTTCAGGACGGTGGTGATCATGGCGTATAACAAGCCGATGCGAGACTTGCCCTGCTCCAGGCGCACCGCGTCGCCAACGTCGGCGACCATGGCGCGGTCCAGCAATGGGAAGCCCGAAGCAAGGAAACCCATCGCGAACATGAATATCGCGGCGAGAAGAAAATCCGCCCTGGGCAGGAAGGCCAGAGCGACCAAGCCCAGGGAATAGCCGGTGCTGGCGCACATCAGGGTGCGGTGCTTGCCCAGTCGCGTGGCCACGAAGCTCAAGCTCGGCGCCCCGGCGACGCCGGCCACAATATAGATGAACAGAAGAAGGCTCGCGTTGGCGATGGTGAAGCCGCGAGCGTCATGAAAGTAGAACAGATAAAGCGCCGACATCCACCCCGGCCCCAGCGCCAGGCAGAATTCGGCGATGATGATGCGGCGCATGTCCGGCCGCGAGATCATCTCCCAATAGTCGCGAAGACGGAACCTCTCGCCCGCGGTCTCCTGCACGATACGCTCGGGTGTGCGCAGCAGGGCCAGGCCGATGCCGGCCGGCGCGACCCAGAAGACGAACCAGCCCATGGCTCCGACATCTCCCGACCCGCTGGAACCATCATGCCTGGCCATGGCGATGGGCAGGATCAGCGCGATGGTCGCGCCGATGATGCTGATCAGCTGAATCGCCCCAAAGACGCGCGATCGCTCGTGATATTTCGAGGCGATGACCGATGCCCAGGAGGCGTGGGACAGGGTGATCAAGGACGTGCCGATGTAGTAGATGAACAGCCACCCGATCAGGTAGGCGTAGCTGACGGCGCCGGGAGCGTTGAACAGCATAAAGACCGCCAGCATCAGGATTGGCGCGCCGGCAGCCAGCCACGGGCGATAGCGTCCCCAGCGCGAGCGCGTGCGATCCATGGCCACGCCGATCAGAGGATCGAACACGGTGTCGATCAGGCGCACGCCCATGAACGCCAGTCCCACGACCGGCAATCCCAGGCTGAAGTGGACGGCGTAATAGCGAGGCAGATAGACGCCCACCGCAACCGCCAGAGCCCCAATGGATAGACCCGGCGTGGCGAAGGCCAGCAAGCCGGGCATCGACAGACGCGGATTCAGAGAGTCATTGGGCGCCGTCTTCACTGCGGGCGTTTCCTGGATTCTAAGAAAGCGATCCTTGGGAGGCAACAGAGCTTGCCTCGGCCTCAGGCGCAAGCGGTTTTAGGCTCCTGGGCGCCGACGTAGCGAAATCTCGCACTTCCAGTGTCGTCCGCTTGGCGAAGCGTCCCTGGGTTGGGACATGACTGCGGCGGAGACGACCGATCGGCGGCTCATGCCGTCAACACATGTCCAAGGCCGTTGGCAAGGTAAAGCGCCACGAAGCCCAGCAGTCCCACCGTGTGCCACCAGCGGTTGCGTATGAACGCCAGCGACAGGGCGACAGGCGCCACCAGCCAGACGGGTGAGGCGAGATCCACATGCGCCTTGTTGATGACGATCCCCGCCCAGATGCGGACGGCCTGCACCAACAGCCACTGTGAAACGAACAGCAGCCAGAACCTGCGCGAAACCAAAGCGTAATGGTCGCGAAGGTCGACCGCTCCTTCGCCGAAATCGTCGGGCAACGCCGTCGCCGCCAGGAGGAATAGCAGCAGGGAGGAGACCAACACCACGAGGAACATTTCGAAGGTGAGGGAACTGGCGATCGACTCCGCGCTGAACCAACTCCACCATTGGGTGAGAATCTTGAGGAAGGCGACGATCGCGGCGAGGGGAGCCAGCCAATCCCAATGCACCCTCCCTCTGGCGCTCATAAGCCGGTGAACGCTGACCGCCAGATCGGTTAAAGCCAACCCCAGGACGATCGCGGCGAGCAGCAGAAGGAATTCGAACGCCGACATGACCCATGCTCCCCTCGTCGATGCGGGACGATACCATTGAAGCCGGTGGTTCGGCCCATGAATTGCTACAAGGCGGCGATCCCGAAGACTTCGGTGAAGCCTTGCCGACCGGTCCGTGAGATGGCGACGGCGCGGCTGTCGCGCTGGCGCTCGATCCAGCCAAGTTCGAAGCAGCGGAGGGCCAACGCCGCGCCCAGCGAGCCGGCGATGTGCGCGCGCCGCTCGCTCCAATCGAGGCACGGCCGGCAGAAGGCCCGGCGGCCTCGGCCAGTCTGGGCCAGATCGATACCGAAGTCGGTCAGGAATCGCTGCCCCTTAGCCGTCGCCTGGCCCCCGTCGTCGGACAACACAATTCGCCCGCGCGCGACCAGGGCGTCAGCGAGGGCGACGCCAAGCTTTCCCGCCAGGTGGTCGTAGCAGGTTCGCGCCGCACGGAGCGCCTCGTCACCGCGCCACGCGCGCCGGCGAGGGGGCCCACTTTCCGACGCCACCGCGAGGATGCCTTCCAGCATCTGAGCCACTCCCGCGGAGGCCAAACGGTAGTACGAATGTCGTCCTTGTTTCTCGCGGGTCAACAGGCGCGCCTCGGTGAGTTGAGCGAGGTATCCGCTCGTCGTCTGGGGCGATACATGCGCGGCGTAGGTCAGCTCGGAGGCGGTAAGCGCCCGGACGCCCAGCAAGGCGATGAGCACATTGGCCCGGCCTGGATTGCCCAGGAGCGCGCCAATCTCGGCGATCGACGGTGATGATGACATTGCGGCGTTCTAATCGTCGCGGGCCCTCCGGTCACCCTTGGATAGTTCGGAATTGTCCGAAGCGTCGTCGGAAGACGGGGCCCGCGGGAGCTGGCAAGCTGGGAATCTTGCCAAGAGGAAAACCGCCGTGCCCACCACCGTTTTCATCCGTTATCAAATTGATCCGTTCAAAGCCGCCGCTTTCGAAGCCTACGCGCGACGCTGGCTCACCGTCATTCCCAGATGTGGCGGCGATTTAATCGGCTATTGGGCCCCGCACGAGGGCACGAACAACATCGCGTTTGGACTGATTTCCTTTGCGAGCCTGGCGGCGTACGAGTCCTACCGAGCGGGCCTGAAAGCCGACCCCGACGCCGTCGCCAACTTCAGCTTCGCGCAAGAACAGCGCTGCATCCTCGCCGAGGAAAGGACCTTCCTACGACCGGTGGTGCCCCGGGCGGAAGCCTAGCTGAGTTGGCGATCCCTCACCCGCCGGTCATCTTGCGGAAGAATTTCTGAGTCTGCTCGCCGCCAGTGACGTAGGCCTTTTGGCCGCCTTCGTCGGCGATCCGGCTCCAGTGGTCGCGCACCGCTTCAACGGAGAGGTCGCCGCCGCCCAGATAGACCCCTTCGGTCTCGACGATGCGGGCCAGGGCGAATGCCCCAGCCCCGGCGGTGAGAATGGCGCCGGTGGGCGCGTCCTCCGAGCACAGGAAGACCACCCCTGGCGTCACCGCCTCGGGCGCCAGGCGCGCGGTGATCTCCGGTGGCATCAGATTCTGCGTCATCCGGGTGGCGGCGACCGGGGCGATAGCGTTGACGTGGATGTTATTCTTCTGCCCCTCGAGTTTGAGGGTGTTCATGAAGCC
>PMOM01000078.1 GCA_003161535.1 Caulobacteraceae bacterium
GAGCGGGCCAGCTCAAGATCGGTGAACATCTTGGCGGCGCGATGCTGCAGGGCCTGAAACGCCCCGATCACCTGACCGAACTGCACGCGGACCTTGAGATAGTCCAGCGTCGTCTCGAAGGCCTGGACGGCGGCGCCCAGCATCTCGGCGGCGAGGCCCGCGCGGGCGCGATCAAGGGTCTTTTCCAGCAGCTCCCAGCCCTTGCCTTCCTTGCCCAGCAGGGCGTCGGCGCCGACCTCGACCTTGTCGAAAGTGACCACCGCGGCGCCGCGGGAATCGGCCAGCTTCAGAGCCTTGCGGCTCAGCCCCTTGGCGTCGGCGGGAACGAGGAAGAGGCTGATGCCCTTGGTCTCGCCGCTCTTGCCGCCGGTGCGGGCCGAGACCACGAACAGGCCGGCCGCCATGCCTTCCAATACGAAGGTCTTGGTTCCCGAAAGACGGTATCCTTCGCCGGCCTTGGTCGCCGTCAGGGCGATGTTCTCTGGGCGGTGGTGCGCGCCTTCGTCGACCGCCAGGGTGGCCACCAGTTCGCCCGAGGCGATCTTGGTCAGCCATGCCTCCTTCTGGGCCTTGTCGCCGCCCAGGATGATGGCGCTGGCGGCGGCCAGGGCGGAACTGAGGATCGGCGAGGCGGTGAGGGTGCGGCCGGTCTCTTCGAGGATCAGTCCAAGGCCAAGATAGCCGAAGTCCGAACCGCCATATTCCTCGGGAATGATCACCCCGGTCCAGCCCATCTCGGCCATTTCGGCGAAGGCGGCGGCGTCATAGCCCAGCGGCGCGCCGGCATCGCGCATCTTGCGAAAGGCGGAGACGGGCGATTTTTCCCGCGTCCAGGTGCGGGCGGCGTCGCGCAGCAGGGTCTGTTCTTCGGTCAGCACGGCCATGGCTAAAGTCTTTCTATTGGGCGTTGGCGCCGAGCGGATCGGGCAGCCCCAAAATCCGCTTGGAGATGATGTTGTTCTGGATTTCAGCCGAGCCGCCGAAGATGGTCCAGGCCTTGCCCGACAGCCAGCCGCGCACCGCCTCGCGCTCGGCGGGCGTGAAATCATCGCCCTCCCAGCCAAGCCCGCGACTGCCCATGATCTCCAGGGTGAGTTCTGCCTTTTCCTGGCCGATGCGGGTGCTGGAGTTCTTCATGATCGAGGTGGTGGCGCTGGGATTCTGGTTGCCGCGCGCCTCGCTGGCGGCGCGCCTGATGGTCAGAGCGTGAGCCCGGGCGTCGATCATGTGGGCGGCGATACGCGAGCGCAGGTCGGCGTCGGCGATGCGCCCGGCGGCATCGACGCCTACATAGGTCTTGGCCAGTTCCGGCAGGCTGGGGCCGGTCCCCAGCATGCGGCCGCCGCCCTGGCCGGAGCGTTCATGCTGCAGCAGGCGCTTGCCCACCGACCAGCCGCCGTTGAGCGGGCCGACCATGTCGTTCTTTTCCACCCGGGCGTTGGTGAAGAAGGTCTCGCAGAAGGGCGAACTGCCCGCGATCAGCTTGATCGGGCGCGTCTCGACGGCCGCCTGATGCATGTCGATGAGCACGAAGGAGATGCCTTCATGCTTCCTGGCGGTGTCGGTGCGCACCAGGCAGAAGCACCAGTCGGCGTATTGCGCCCCGGATGTCCAGATCTTCTGGCCGTTGACCAGCCAGTGGTCGCCGGCGTCCTCGCATTTGGTCTGCAGGGAGGCGAGGTCAGAGCCGGCCCCCGGCTCGGAGTAGCCCTGACACCAGCGCAGCTCGCCGCGCACGATGGGGGGAATGTGGCGCTGTTTCTGATCCTCGGTGCCGTACTCGAGCAGGGTCGGGCCGAACATGCTGGTGCCCATGCCGACGATGGGATTGGTTGCGCCGATGGCCGCCATTTCCTCGCCCAGCACCCGGGCCTGGATGGGCGTGAGGCCGCCGCCGCCATAGGCCGCCGGCCAGGTGGGCGCTCCCCAGCCCTTTTGCGCCATGCGACCGCGCCACAGCTCCGCGTCGCCGGTCGGGCGCCGGGCCCCCATCATCGCCTCCTCCAGCGCGCCTGAATTGTCGCGCAGGGAGCGGGGAAAATTGGCCTCCAGCCAGGACCTGGCCTCGGCGCGGAAGCCTTCGACGTCGCCACCAAAATCAGCCATCAAATCTCTCCAAACAGGCGGCCCAAGGAAAGCCGCCGCGAATCCGTGTTCAACCGATCTTCGGGTCGGGCAGGCCCAGAACCCGCTTGGCCACGACATTGACGTTGACCTCCGAGGTCCCTCCCTCGATGGAGTTGCCCTTGGAGCGCAGCCAGCCGCGCGTGGCGGTCTTTTCGCCCGGCTCGAAACCCTCGCCCTCCCAGCCCAGGCCCCGCGAGCCCAGGGCTTCGACCATCAGTTCCGAGCGTTCCTGAGCCAGGGTCGCGGCGGCGTATTTGATGATCGAGGTGGCGGCGCTCGGCCCGGCGCTGGCCCGCGATTCGGCCGCCACGCGGGCCAGGGTGAGATAAAAGGCCTGGAAATCCATCTTGTTGCGGGTGATGCGGGTGCGCAGATCGCCGTCGGCCAGGGCGCCGGTCTCATCGACGCCGACATAGCGCCTGGCGATCTTGCCCAGGTCCCCGGCCGCTCCGCCCGCTCCGCCGCCGCCGCCAAAGCCGCCGGAAATGTTCTGGCGTTCGTATTGCAGCAGGCGCTTGGCGATTTCCCAGCCGCCGTTGATCTTGCCGACCAGGTTGCGCTTGGGGATCTTCACGTCGGTGAAGAAGGTTTCGCAGAACGGCGAGTCTCCGGAAATCAGCTTGATCGGCCGCGTCTCGACGCCGGGCGTCGCCATGTCGATGAGCACGAAGCTGATGCCTTCATGTTTCTTGGCGGCATCGGTGCGCACCAGGCAGAAGCACCAGTCCGCCTTGTTGGCGTAGGAGGTCCAGATCTTCTGGCCATTGATCAGCCAGTGATCGGTCTTGTCTTCGCAGCGGGTCTGCAGGGACGCCAGGTCAGAGCCGGCTCCTGGTTCCGAATAGCCCTGGCACCAGCGGATGTCGCCG
>PMOM01000275.1:0-21698 GCA_003161535.1 Caulobacteraceae bacterium
ATGATGGACGGGCGGGTCAAGACTTTGCATCCGGCCATCCACGGCGCTCTTCTGGGCGTGCGCGCGGCGCCGGACCACGCCGCGGCCATGGAGGCCCACGGCATCGCGGCCATCGATCTGGTCTATGTCAATCTCTACCCTTTCGAAGCCACCGTGGCGGCGGGGGCCGAATTCGACGCCTGCGTGGAGAACATCGATATCGGCGGCCCGGCGATGATCCGCTCGGCGGCCAAGAACCATCCCTATGTCACCGTCTGCACCGACCCCGAAGACATGGCCGAGGTTCTGCAGGCATTGGAGGTGGGCGGCGCCACGACCCTGGCCCTCCGCCGGCGCCTGGCCGCCCGGGCCTTCGCCCGCACCGCCGCCTATGACGGCGCCATCGCCGCTTGGTTCTCGTCTCAATCAGGAGAGGTCTGGCCAGCGCGCAAGACCCTGAACGGAAGCCTCAAGGCGGCCATGCGCTATGGCGAGAACCCGCACCAGAGCGCCGCCCTCTACGTCTTCCCAAACCCCCGGCCCGGCGTCGCCACCGCCCGGCAGGTGCAAGGCAAGGCCCTGGGCTACAACAATATCAACGACACCGACGCGGCCGTGGAGCTGGTCGCCGAATTCGACCCCGCGAAAAGCGCCGCCGTGGCGATCATCAAGCACGCCAATCCCTGCGGCGTCGCCCTCGGCGAGACCTTGGAGAGCGCCTATCTGCGCGCCCTGCAGTGTGACCCGGTGTCGGCCTTCGGCGGCATTGTCGCGGTCAATCGGCGCCTGGACGCGACGGCCGCGGCGCAGATGGTCAAGATTCTCACCGAAGTGGTGATCGCGCCCGAGGCGGACGATGACGCCATCGCCCTGTTCGCCGCCAAGAAGAATCTGCGGCTGCTGCTCACCGGCGCCTTGCCCGATCCCGCGGCGCCCGGCGAAACCTTCAAGTCGGTGGCCGGCGGCTTCCTCGTCCAGAGCCGGGACGCCGCCGCCGTCACCCGCGCGAATCTGACCATCGTCACCCGCCGCAAGCCCACCGAGGACGAGGTGCGCGACATGCTGTTCGCCTTCACCATCGCCAAGCATGTCAAATCCAACGCCATCGTCTTCGCCAAGAACGGCCAGACCGCCGGCATCGGGGCCGGCCAGATGAACCGCCGCGATTCGGCCCGCATCGCCGCTCTGCGCGCCGCCGAGGCGGCCACGGCGGCCGGCTTGCCCCATTCCCTGGCCGTGGGTTCCGCCTGCGCGTCTGACGCCTTCTTCCCGTTCGCCGATGGCCTGCTCCAGGCGGTGGAGGCGGGGGCCACGGCGGTCATCCAGCCGGGGGGCTCGATCCGCGACGCCGAGGTCATCGCCGCCGCCGACGATGCGGGGATCGCCATGGCCTTCACCGGCGTCCGGGTCTTCCGCCACTAAGCGCCCAGGAGCCCGTCACCCGACGGCTGGAGGCTCGCCAAGGCCTTGTTCTCGGCCCCGATCCGTATCCACAGCACGCCGGCGTTGAGGATGGAAAACAGGGCCGCGAAGGCGCCCAGCCCGAAGGCCAGCGGCAGGACGGCGATCTCGGCGGCGACCACCAGATAGTTGGGGTGCGAGACGAAGCGGTAAGGGCCCCGGCGGACCGGCGCGGCGCCCTTAAGCACGATGATTCGGGTCGTCCAGCGCCCCCCCAGCGTGGCGATCACCCATACCCGCAGTGCTTGCAGGGCGATGAAGACGGCCAGCCACGGCGCGATCAGGGGCCGGTTCCAGGCCAGCAGCCAAAGTCCCGCCAGCCACACCCCGTGCATCAGCACCAGCAGAGGGTAATGACCGGCGCCGAACTCCACCGCGCCCCTGGCCAGCAGCCGGCGCGTGTTGCGCCGCGCCAGCAAGAGCTCGCCAAGCCGCTGAACGGTGACCGCGGCCAGGACGGCGATGGAGGCGATCACGCCGCCAAGGACACGCAGCTGGCGGTGAATCCGGGTCCCAGGGCGGTGACCACCAGCCGCCCGCTCGGTTCCGCGCACAGCACGCGCTCAAGCACAAACAGCGCCGTGGGCGCCGACATGTTGCCGTGGTCGGCGAGCACCTCGCGTTCGGCGCCCAAGGCGCCTTGGCCAAGATCCAAGGCCAGCTCGATGGCCTCGATCACCTTGGCTCCGCCGGGGTGGCATACGAAGCGGGCGACATCGCCAAATCCCAGGCCCATAGCGCCCAGCATTGTCTCCATGCCGCCGCGCAGATTGGCCGCCGCGAAGCTGGGAATGGAGCGGTCGAAGATCACCCCGAATCCCTGCGCATCGACGCTCCATCCCATGGTGTCCAGGGTGTCCGGCCAGGTGTGCTCGGCCGTCCCTTCGATGACCGCCAGGGGCTTGGCGGCGTCGGTGGAGATCACGCAGGCGGCGGCGCCGTCGCCGAACAGAGCGGTGGCCACCAGATTGGCGCTGGTCAGCTCGTCCAGCCGCACCGCCAGGGTGCACAGCTCCACGCACACGAACAGAACCACGCAGCCGGGCTTGGCCCGCGCCAGGCGCGAGGCGATTGAAAGTCCGCTCACCCCGCCGGCGCAACCCAGGCCGAAGACCGGCACACGGGAGATATCGGCGCGAAACCCCATCCGTCCCATGGCCCGCGCCTCCAGGCTCGGCGTCGAAATTCCCGTCGAGGAGACGGTGACCACCGTATCGACGTCCCCCGCCGACAGGGACGCGGCGGCCAGGGCCCGCTGAGCGGCGTCCACGAACAGATCCACCGCGCCTTCCAGATAGGCGGCCGTGCGTTCGGGCCAGCCCTGTGGGTCGAGATACCAGGCCATGGGCTTGACCGACTGGCGCTTGACGATGCCGGCGTTGCGGAAGACCGGGAACAGGCGGTCGAAGTCGCGGAAGCGATGGGCGAACTGCGCGCGCGCGGAGGCGGCGACCGTCTCCTGATCGATCTCGTGCGGCGGCGAAGCGGTGGCCAGCGAAATCAGGGCGGGCGATGGGGTCACGGCGACGTCTCCTCCACGGCGCCAGCCGCGCCTCGCTCCCCCGAGCTCATGGTTATGACTTAGTCGCCAGGATCGCCAAAGCGTTACAATGGGGCTGAGGATTTTTTTGCGAATCGTCGTCCGCCCTTGGCCTTGCCGGAGGCCTTGGCGACGATTTCCCTGAGCTTGATCGTTTGCAGCGCCGACAAAGCCTGGCCGGGGGCGCCCTTTTCGGGATCACCAAAAGCGCGGCCGAAGCGGTTCACGCGCTCCTCCACCGAGCCCAGGAACTCGCCCTCCCAGGCCGAAAGATCGATGCCGGCGCGATCGGCGGCGCGCTTGGCGCGTTTCAGCGCATTGAGCGCGGCGCGCTTGGCCCCATCGCGCCCATTTGGGGCGCGCCGATTAAAGGCTTTTCGCTTCACAGCCCTCCGATGGCCGAGATGTAGAGTTCGATCAAGGCTTCTTCCTCGGCCCGTTGGGCGGTGTCCTGCTTGCGAAGCCGCACGACCTTGCGCACGATCTTGACGTCGAAGCCCTCGGACTTGGCTTCGGCATAGACTTCCCGAAGATCCCCCGCCACGGCCGCCTTGTCCTCCTCCAGACGCTCGATCCGTTCGATCAGGCTCTTTAGTTTGCCCTGGCCGGAAGTGTTGATCGCATCGATCGCGGCGGCGCCGTCGGCCATGGAAAAGTCCTTTGCATTGAAAGCTTGATCCCCCGACCTTAAGGATCGCCGGCGCTCAAGTCATCGGCCCGGCGCGGCCTTGTCCACAGAAGACTCTCATGGTCACCCAACAAGAGGCCGAAGCGGCCGTGCGCACCCTTATCGCCTGGGCCGGCGACGATCCGCAGCGCGAAGGGCTGCTGGATACGCCGGCGCGAGTCGCCCGCTCCTATCGCGAGCTATTCGCCGGCTACGGCTCCAATCCGCTGGACTATATGGAGCGCACCTTCGAGGAGGTGGGGGGCTATGACGAACTGGTGGTGCTTCGCGACATTCCGGTGATCAGCTTTTGCGAGCATCACATGCTGCCGGTGATCGGCCGCGCCCATGTGGGCTATCTGCCCACCGACCGGGTGGTAGGCATCTCCAAGCTCGCCCGAGTGGTTCAGGGCTACGCGCGGCGGCTGCAGATTCAGGAAAAGCTTACCGCGGAAATCGCCGGGGCAATCGACAAGGTCCTCAAGCCCAAGGGCGTCGGCGTGGTCATCGAAGCCGAGCACAGCTGCATGACCCTGCGCGGTGTCAACACCCCCGGCGCCAGCCTAACCACCAGCCATCTCACCGGGGTCATCCGCGACGATGCGCGCACGAGGGAAGAGTTCCTGCGACTGGCGAGAGGGAGCTAGGGCGCCCGTCCTACGCTCGGGTGGCGACTAGCCTTGCCGCGCCTTGAAACGCGGGTTGGTCTTGTTGATCACATAGATGCGGCCCTTGCGGCGCACCAGCTTGCAATCGCGGTGGCGGACCTTAAGCGTCTTGAGTGAGCTTCTGACTTTCATGGCGCTGGTCTTCTTGGCGGCGTTCGGGGCTTTCGCGGAGGGCGGGCCTATAGGGGATGCGGCGCGGTAAAGTCAATCTCGCGCCACAAATGCGGGGGTTTATTGAGCCATGGATCGTCGAGTCTTTCTGCATCTGGCCGTGGCGACCGGAGCCCTGCCCGCCGCGGCGCTGGCTCAGACGCCCAAACCCTCCGACCTGCTCGGGGTGAGCGGCGAGGCCTATTTCACCACCTGGCTGAATGACTTCTATGCCCGGGCGCTGGCCGCCGGCGTGTCGCGGGCTATGTTGGACCAGCAGCTTTCGGGGCTGTCCCCCGATCCCAGGGTCGCCGCCCTGGACGCCGGACAACCCGAATTCGCCAAGCCGGTGAGCGACTATATCAACGGCTCCATCAGCCCAGGCCGGATCGCCATCGGCCGGGCCAAGAGAGGCTCGATCGCGGCCTTCGCATCGATCGAGCAGACCTACGGCGTGCCCCGGGACATCCTGATCGGCGTGTGGGCCATGGAATCGGGCTTTGGCGCCATCCAAGGCGACATGGACGTGATCCGCTCGCTAGCCACGCTGGCGGCGCTGGGGCGGCGACGCCCCTGGGCGGAGAGCGAGCTGCTGACCTCTTTTCGAATCCTTGCTTCTGGCGAGGTGTCGCGCGCCAGACTGCGCGGTTCATGGGCCGGGGCCATGGGCCAGACCCAGATCCTGCCCTCCACCTACCTCTCCTCGGCGGTGGACGGCGACGGCGACGGCAAGAAGGACATCTGGGGCTCGGCCCCCGACGCTCTGGCCACGGCGGCCAATCTGCTCAAGTTAGGCGGCTGGCGACGGGGCGAGGGCTGGGCGCGCGAGGTGATCGCGCCCCACGGCTTCGATTTTGGCCTATCGGAAGGCCCCAAGGAGATTCCGGCCTGGTGGATGGCGAAGGGCGTGCGTCGCGCCGACAACGGCGCCTGGAGCAGCGCCGATTCGGCTGCGCCCTGTGTGTTCATGGCGCCGTCGGGCGCGGGCGGCCCGGCGTTCCTGCTGCTGCCCAACCACTTCGCCATTCGCAAGTACAACAACTCCATCGCCTATGCCTTGGCCGTGGGCCTGCTGGCCGACCGCTTCGGCGGCGGCGGCCCGCTGGTGACGCCTTGGCCGCATGAGACCCCCCTGTCGCTGACCGAGCGCATGGACGCCCAGTCGGCCCTGGCCAAGCTCGGCTTCAATCCAGGCGAGCCCGACGGTCTGGTCGGCGTCGGTACGCGCCAGGCGCTGCGAGCCTGGCAGGCGGCGCACGGCCTCGCCGCCGACGGCTATCTGTCGCCGGACATGGTGCGCCGGCTTCGCGCGGCGGCGCCCCGCGGAGCCTGAATGGGCCTCTTGGGCTTGGTCCCGGAAGCGGAAAAAGTGATCACGGGCTTGTGACTCTTGGCTTGCGTTCGATCACAAACACGGCATAATCGGCTGCGTGCGCCCTCGGCGTGTTGGCTTTCAATGCTCCGGTCCACGGCGTCGCCCTCACCACAAGGAAACATCTGATCATGACCTCGCAACTTCTTCGCAAAGTGCTCGTGGCCGGCGTCGCCGTCGCCGCTCTGTCCGTCGCCGCCTGCCAAAAGCCCGCCGACAAGGCCGCCGACAGCGCCGCCGCCGCGTCCACCGACGCCGCCAACGCCGCCAACTCCGCGGCCGACGCCTCCACCGCCGCCACGACCGCCACCACGGCGGCCACCGACGCAACGGCGACGGCTCCCGCCGCGGCCCCGGCTGACGCAGCCGCCAACTCGGCCGCCCAGTCGGCCGACGCCGCCTCGAAGTCGGCCATGGATGCCAAGAAGGCGGCCGCGGCCGCCAAGAAGCAGTAAGCTTCTTTCGCTTCGAGCTTGACTAACGGAAGGGCCGTCCCCTCGGGGGCGGCCCTTTTCGTTGCCGGCCATGCAAGATCCCGAGGGCGTCGTTTCGTTGGTTGATTGGGACGAGCTGGATCGGCCGCGTTCAAGGCGCTACGGCGATCTGTATTTCTCCAAGGACGATGGGCTGGGCGAGGCGCGCGCCGTCTTCCTGGCAGGTTGTGATCTGCCCGCCGCCTGGTCGCGAAGAGACCACTACACCGTCGGCGAACTGGGATTCGGAACGGGGCTCACCATCGTCGCCCTGCTGGAGCTGTGGCGGCGCACGCGCGCGCCCGACGCCCGCCTGAGCATTTTCAGCATCGAGGCCCATCCCCTGACCGCCGGCGAGGCGATGAGAGCCCTGGCGCGATGGCCGCAGCTGCGCCCTCTGGCGGCCGCGGTGACCGCCCGATGGCCGGGCCGCGCGCGCGGCTTTCACCGCATCGACCTGCCCGATCTGGGCGCCACTATCGACATCGCGGTGATGGAGGTCGCGGAGGGCCTGCGCGCCTGGAGCGGGCCGGCGGATGCCTGGTTTCTCGACGGCTTCGCCCCGGCCCTAAACCCCGACATGTGGCGCCGAGAGGTCATCGACCTTGTCGCCGCCCGTTCGGCCAGCGGCGCGAGCGCCGCCAGCTATTCGGTGGCCGGCGCAGTGCGGCGCGACCTGGGCGAGGCGGGATTCACGGTCCATCGCCGGCCGGGCTTTGGCGCCAAGCGCGAACGCCTTGAGGCGCGGCTGCCGCAAAGCCCATCTCCCCGCGCCGTAGGCCGGCCGCCGCGCGTCGCCATCGTCGGGGCGGGCATCGCCGGCGCCGCCCTGAGCCGCGCCTTTCGCGCTCTTGGGATCGAAGCGACGGTCATCGACGCCGCCGGACCGGGTGCGGGGGCGTCGGGCGCCCCGGCGGCCTTGGCGGCGCCGCGCCTGGACGCCGGCCTTGGCCCCCAGGCGGCTTTGTTCGCCCAGGCCATGCGCCGGGCGACGTCGATCTTCGGCGAGACGCCCTCGGTGGTCATCGCGCGGCAAGCGCTGCAGTTGGAGATCGCCGCCAAGGACCCGGCACGATTCGCCGCCATCGCCGCCTCGGCCCTCTTCGAACCGGACGCCATGCGCCGCCTGGACAGCGAGGCGATGGCCGCCGCCCTGGGCGAGGCGTCGCCGGCCGGCCTGAGCATCGAACAGGCCCTGGTTGTCGATCCGAGGCTGGTGCTCGGCGCCTGGCTGAGCGAGACAGTGCGCGCGCGCGTCGCGGCCGTGCGGCCGCGCGAAGGCGGCTGGCGTCTAACCGATGAGGCCGGCGAAACCATCCTTGAGGCCGACGTCGTCTGCCTGGCCGCGGCCATGGGCTGCACGGAGTTGGCGCCAGAGCTTGATCTCACTGGCGTGCGCGGCCAGGCGAGTTGCACAATCGACCTGTCTTGGCCAAGGGCTACGATATTTGGCGGCTATGTCATCGCCACGCCCGTCGGCGTGATGTTCGGCGCCACCCATGATCGGGGCGACAGCGCCCTGGAGGCGCGCGACGCGGACCACGCCCGGAACCTGGACACCGTCCGCCAGGCCCTGCCCCGGCTCGCCGAACGGTTGGCGGGCGCGCGCCTGGAGGCGTGGACGGCGATCCGCGCCACCACCAGCGACTACCTTCCCCTGGCCGGCGCGGTTCCCGGATCGCCGGGGGGCCTGTTCGCCCTCACCGGACTGGGCTCGCGCGGATTTTGCCTGGCCCCGCTCCTGGCGGAGCATGTCGCGGCGTTGGCCATGCAGGCTCCCTCGCCCATGCCCCGCGCCCTGGCCGACCTGGTCGATCCGGCGCGCTTCGCCGTCCGCGCCTCCCGCAAGGGACGCCCCGTCAGGCCCCGCCCGGACGCGGCGTAGATCGCGGGCGCGCGCTATAGTAGGCCTCGAAAACACAAGAATATGGTGGACGCGGCTGGGATCGAACCAGCGACCCCTACGATGTCAACGTAGTGCTCTGCCGCTGAGCTACGCGTCCTCTTTGAGGCAGGCCGCGATATACCGGCGCCTCGCGGGCCGCGCAAGCACGCCGCCCGGCCGCCTCGCGTGATCGCCGTCGCCCGGGGAACCTTCGTCTCGGCGTTGACAAATAAGTCGAAGTTGGGGCACCTTGGTTGCCGTACCGGCAAGTTCGTACCCGCATCTCAAAAAAGCGGGAGACTCCGGTTGGGAGGATGCAGACATGAACAGCCGACTTTACTGCGGCGCGTCCGTCGCCGCCGTCACCGTTTTCGCCAGCCTTTGGTCTTCCCCATCCCGTGCCGCCGACGCTGCGGCCGCCGAGGCCACGACTGGCACCACCATCGGCGAACTGGTGGTGACCGCCGAAAAGCGCGAGCAGAACATCGAAACGGTGCCCGAGGCCGTCTCGGCCTTCAGCGGCCAGCAGCGCGCCCTGATCGGCATCAGCACGCTTCAGGATCTGACCGACTTCACGCCTGGTCTCTCCTACACGTCGATCGATGACCGGCCCTATATCCGCGGCGTCGGCCGCAACACCGACAACCTCTCCACCGCGTCGGCCGTGGCGACTTACTACAACGGCGTCTACTACGGCGCCAACGCCGCGATCATCCTGCAGAAGGACGACCTTTTCATCGGCACCATCGAGGTGGACCGCGGGCCGCAGAACACCCTTCACGGCAGCAACTCCGACGGTGGCACGATCAACTACGTCTCCCTGAAGCCGACCAGCACCTTCTATGCGGAAGCGCGCGGCAGCGTGGCCAACTACAACGAATACATGGGCGAGGCCGTGGTTTCCGGCCCGATCAATGACAATGTGCGATTCCGCCTGGGTGGCATGTACACCGACGACAGGGGTGGCTATTTCAAGAATCTCGATGGCCCCTCTCAGGGCGGCAACATCTCGTTGGGCAGTAGCGGCGCCGAGCACTATCTGGAGGGTCAGCTCGACGCCAACCTCGGCCACCTCGACGCGTGGGGGATGATCTCGGCCGGTGATTCCAGCGCCAACTATCATACCGCCGAGACGGTCGGGAACATTCCCGACAACCTGTTCCTCAACGGCGCCTTCGAGCCGAGCGGCTTCTATGGCCTGTGCGGGATTGCGGGCGTGCCGGCGACCACCAACGGCGCCGGATGCGCCGGCGGCCCGACGATCGTCTCGGTCACGACCGACCCGGTGACCGCCAATCTCTTTCCCGGCAACAATCCCGGCAATGTGAATTCCCGCCAATTCATCCAGGAATTCACCTCGACCAGCAAACAGACCAAGGATATCGCCCTCGCCACGAAATTGACCTACCACTTCCCCTCGTTCGATTTGACCTACCTGGGCGGCTACCAGAGCTTCGACTACGAACTCAATTTCACCAGCCCCACCGATAGCGGCGTGACGTCGTATCAGTTGGCCGGCGCGGCGCCCGCGGCCGCCGGGTTTTGCCAATTCGTGGCTTTTCCGTCGAACGCCGCTGGATGCACTCAGCCTCTGACTATCAACCCGACGCCTAATCTCACCTATTTCGCCGAAAAGGACGCATTCTTCAGTCACGAAATCAACATCACCTCGACCAGCAGTTCGCCGCTCCAATACCTCGCTGGGGCCTATTGGTATCACGAGCACTATAGCCAGCCCGTGGATGCGGGCGTCGAGCCGAATCAGCCACAGATGGGGCATCCGCTCTATCTGGGTCCCGCCGGTCCTGCGTGTCCGGGGGGCGCCCTTTTTTGCCCGGCGCCGGCGAACCCTTCGAACGCGTTCTCGACCTCGGACACTGTTCTCACCTACAACGACTACGCCGCCTTTGCCCAGCTGAGTTACAAGTTCAACGATCAGTGGAAGGTCAGCGGCGCCATTCGCTATACCAGCGACCACAAGTCGGGATTTCAGCTGTGGCGGTTCGTGGCTTTCGATGACGGGGCTCTTTTGGGGTCGCCGGTCTTCACCTCCGCCTTCCTCGGCGCGAACACGCCGGCGGTCGACCTCTCGCAAACCGCCGTGGGCGCCAACGCCACCACGGCCTCTCCAGGAACTGGCCTCGCCACACTAAACACGGCCACCGGGAACTGGCAGCGCAGCCTGAACGCGACCTGGAGCGCCGTCACGGGCGAGGCCGACATCGACTGGACGCCCGACCCGAGCACCCTGGCCTACTTCAGGTATAGCCGTGGCTACAAGTCCGGCGGGTTCTCCACCTACACTATCGGGGCGAACCCCGAGACCCAGCCCGAGTATGTCGATTCTTTCGAGATCGGCGGAAAGAAGACAGTCGGCTCGACCTTTACATTGAACGGCGCGGCGTTCTACTACAACTATGCCAACGACCAGGTTCCTCTGACCGTGCAGAACTCCTCGGGCCTGCTGGTCCCGGTGCTCTACAACATTCCTACCGTTCATACCTACGGAGTGGAGCTCGAGGGCGTCTGGAGGCCCCTCGATGCTCTGACGCTCCGCCTGAACTACGCGTTCCTGAGCGCCAAGATCGCCAACGCGGGCGGCTGTATTGAGGACACCGTCGACCCATTGGCGAACCAGCCGGGCGCCAACACGAAGGGCTGCACCCAGAACCCGGCGACTCCTACCGTCTTGGTCCAGAACATCACCGGCCAGACCTTGCCCGAAGCGCCGCGCAACAAGATCTCGTTCAATGCGCTCTACACGCTCAACTTCGACCCGGGCAGGCTGAGCCTTTCAGGGACGGTCATCTGGAAGGACGTCACCTACGACGACGTTTTCAACCGGCGCTACACTCTCCAGTCGCCGTACACTCTGGTCAACCTTCGCGCGACCTGGACCGACGCGAAAAATCGCTTCACCCTCATCGTCTTCTGCAACAACGTCTTCAACGCTCAGGGTTTTGATGGCGCGGCGGGGACTCTGTTGCTGCCGGCGGCCGTCGGAACACCGGAGGACATCGCCACCGGCTACGGCCTGACGGCGCCGCGCACCTATGGAGTCGAACTCGAAGCGCGCTTCAGGTGACGAACGGGACGCGCGCCCAATACGCGGGCGCGCGTCGGCGGTGCTGAACGTCGCCGAGGCCGAGAGCCTGCTCAAGGCCGCCGCGGGCCACTACGATGCCGGACGCCTGGACGAAGCCGCCGCTCTCTACGAACAGATAGAACGGGGATATCCGCGGGACTTCCGCGCCGCCTATTCGCTGGCCATGGTCGACATCCGCCGCGGGCGGCTGGAGAGCGCGCGCTTGGGGCTCAGGCGCGTCCTGGCTCGCGCGCCAGATCATTTCAGCGCCCAGCACAACCTCGGCGCCGTCTGCCAGGAGCTGGGGCGTTGGGGCGAGGCGGCCGCGGCCTATCGCCGGGCGCTCGACCTGGAGCCGAAGGCCGACGAGACCCGCTTTCGCCTGGCCATCGCCCTTGCGGTCCTCGGGCGGCCCGAGGCGGCGATCGCCTGCTACCGGACACTGACGTCGAACCCGTCCACGCGCGTCAGGGCGCTCACACGCCTGGCCACTCTCAGCCCCGAGGCGATCGACGATGGCGAGNNTCGCCGCCTTCGCCGCGGGCAATGCCCTCCAGCGCGAGACCCTGGTCGAGAAATCCGGGAACGGACACTCGATCCGCCCGGAGGTCGCTCTTCGCGACCACGCCCGGTCGATCGGTTTGGTCAGCGATCTGTTCACCCCGCGGTTCATCGCCGCCGCCCAGGGCGCGGGGATGGCGACAGTCNNATGGGCGAAACCGGAGCGCTCTCAACCGCGCTCGAGGGCCGATACCCCAAGCCGGGCGCGCCGATCGACCGCGAGGCGTTCGGGCGGCTCGCGGTGAACTATCTGGCGGCGATGCGCGCCCGCGGCTGGCGGGGCGCGTCACGGTTCGTCGACAAGACCCTCGAGAACCATCTGCACGTCGGCATGATCCACCTGATGTTCCCGCGCGCGATCATCCTGCACAGTGTGCGCGATCCGGTGGACACCTGCTTGTCGTGCTACCGGCAGCTGTTCGCCAGCGGCAATGAGACCCTCTACGACCTAGCCGAGATCGGCGCGGAGTACGTCGCCTATCGTCAGATGATGGATCACTGGGCGCGCGTCCTGCCCGGAAGGGTGATCGATGTGGACCACGAGGCTTTCGTCGCCTCCCCAGACCAGCAGATTCGCAGGCTGGTCACCAAGACCTGCGGGCTCGCCTGGGATGGCGCCTGCCTGCGTTTTCATCAAGCGGCGGGTGCGGTGAGGACGGCCAGCGCCGCCCAGGTCCGCCGCCCGATCTTCACGTCCTCCATCGGACGTTGGCGCCGATATGAAAAGCAGTTGGGCCCTCTCCTGGAGGTGTTGGAACCCCTCAAGGACTTGGGCGTGGCGCGGCCGCCGCCCGCCGGTTGATCGCGGCGGGGCTCCCGATGGTTTTCGGCCCTGGCATCCTTTTCGCGCGTGAATATAGTGGCGCCGTCATGCTTGACTGGGAGTGGGTGATGGACCGTCGGAAAATCAATCGCATCAGCTTGATCGCCCCCATTGTCCTATCGTTCCTGGCCCTTGCGCTGGTGGCGGTCGCCATCGTCACCGGGTGGGAAAGAGGCCTCAAGGACGAAGGCGCGGTGGCGCACACCTTCCAACTACTGATTGTCGCCCAGGCGCCTCTCATCGCGCTTTTCCTTGGCACGGCGGACTGGACTCGGGTGAGGCGGGTGGCCGGATTGCTGGCGGTTCAAGCCGCCGCCCTGGGCCTGGCCCTCAGCCCGGTGGCGATCCTTAGACTGTAGCTGAAGGCCGCTTTGCCAGTGCTAGGGGCCGACCGGCGGGGCGCCGCCCCCGGTTTGACCGGCGCGGCGTCATCTTGGCATATGCTGGCATGAACGCCTGGGAGACCATCGCGGCGGCGCGGGAGGCGGACGACGCGCCCGCCGCTTGGCGAATTACCCGCCCGCCACCGGGCGCGCCGCGCACCCCACTGGTCTTCGCCTCGCCCCACTCCGGACGCATCTACCCGCAAAGCATGATGGCCGCCTCCCAGCTCAGCGCGCAGGCCATTCGCCGCTCCGAGGACGCCTATGTCGACGATCTGATTGACGGCGCGCCGGCGCATGGGGCGACCGTGATCGCCGCGCGCGTGGCCAGGGCCTATCTCGATGTCAATCGCGAGCCCTGGGAACTGGACCCGCAAATGTTCGCCGACGAATTGCCCGCCTACGCCCGCGGCCGCAGCGCCAAAGTGGCCGCCGGCCTGGGCGCGATCGCGCGAATTGTTTGCGAGGGGCAGGAAATCTACGACCGCAAGCTCACCTTCGCCGAGGCTTCGGGGCGTGTCGACGCGATCCACCGGCCCTATCACGACACCCTCGCCGCCCTGATCGCCGAGACGCGGGACGCCAATGGGCTGGCGATCCTGATCGACTGGCACTCCATGCCGGCGGCCGCGGCGGCGCAGGCATCGTCGGGAGCGGTGTGCGACATGGTCCTGGGCGATCGATACGGCGGGGCCTGCTCGCCGGCGGTGTGTCGTCTCGTGGAGCGGGAGCTGGCGGCGCTCGGCTACGAGGTGGCGCGCAATACGCCCTACGCCGGCGGCTACACAACCGAGCACTACGGCCGGCCCGCGCGCCAGGTTCACGCCCTGCAGATCGAGGTCAACCGCGCCCTGTATCTCGACGAGGAGACGCTGGCAACGACGCCAGGCTTCGCGGCTCTCAAGGACAATCTGGAGCGGCTGTTCGCCCGGCTCTCAGGGGTGGATTGGGCGGCCGCCTGACCGCGCGTCGGGCTTAAGAAAAAGGCCGCGCACGCTACGAAAGCGGCGCGGCCAGTTCATTAGGGAGGAAACGCCCATGAAGGGCAGATACGTCAGCGACGCCTCATGCCGTGACCCTAGTTTGCAGTGCACAAGAGATCAAGCAAAATAACGCCGCTTGCTGACAAAATGAGGCGCTCAAGCCAGAATTTCCTTGGTGATCAAATATTTGAGCTGACCCCGAAGCCTGAATGATGTATGGTGCAACGCACTAGGATTGGCCTTCGCGCCGCTTCGCCTCTGCCGCGGCCTTGAGGGCGCGGGGATGGTCTTGGCGGCTCCGATCGCCTAAAAGCCCGCCTCCGCCAGTCGAGAAGACCTTTTTCCGTCATGCCCCTGCGCAACATCGCCATCATCGCTCACGTCGATCATGGCAAGACCACCCTTGTCGATCAGATGCTGGGGCAGTCGGGCGTCTTCCGCGCCAATGAGACCCACCTCGAGCGGGCCATGGACTCCAACGACCAGGAGCGCGAGCGGGGCATCACCATCCTGGCCAAGGCGACCTCGGTGCTGTGGCATGGGGCGGCCGGTGAAACGCGCATCAATATCATCGACACCCCGGGCCACGCCGATTTCGGCGGCGAGGTNNGAAGGGGTGATGCCCCAGACCAAGTTCGTCCTGGGCAAGGCGCTCAAGCTGGGGCTCAAGCCGATCCTGGTGCTCAACAAGGTCGATCGGCCCCACGCGGATCCCGAAAAGGTGCTGAACGAAGCCTTTGATCTCTTCGCCGCCATCGGCGCCAATGACGAGCAGCTGGACTTTCCCCATCTCTACGCCAGCGGCAAGCAAGGCTGGGCGGTTGTCGACATGGCCGACGAGCGCGCCGGGCTGGCGCCGCTTTTCGACATGATCGTCCAGCATGTGCCGGCGCCGGCCGCCGAGGCGCGGGTGGACGCGCCGGCGCAGCTCCTGGCCGTGCTCATCGAGGCCGATCCGTTCCTCGGCCGCCTGCTCACCGGCCGGGTGGAGTCGGGGCGCCTGGCCCCCGGCATGACCATCCGGGCGCTTTCCCGAGAGGGGGTCGAGGTGGAGCGCGGGCGGATCAGCAAGCTGTTGGCCTTCCGCGGCCTGAAGCGCCAGCCGATCGAAGAAGCCCTGGCCGGCGACATCGTCGCCGTGGCGGGCCTTTCGAAGGCCACCGTAGCCGACACCATCGGAGCTCTCGACGCCGAGGGCGCCCTGCCCGCCCAGCCCATCGATCCGCCCACCATCGCCATCACCGTGTCGGTCAACGACAGCCCCCTGGCGGGCCGCGAGGGTGACAAGGTGCAAAGCCGGGTGATCCGCGAGCGGCTGCTGCGCGAGGCCGAGGCCAATGTGGCCATCAAGGTCTCCGAGACCGCGGAGAAGGACGCCTATGAGATCGCCGGCCGCGGCGAGCTTCAGCTCGGCGTGCTCATAGAAACCATGCGCCGCGAGGGCTTCGAGGTCTCCATCAGCCGCCCGCGGGTGGTCTATCAGACCGATCCGGCCAACGGCCATCGCCTGGAGCCCATCGAGGAAGTGACTGTCGATGTCGACGATGATTTCAGCGGCATCGTCATCGAGAAACTGTCGGCGCGCAAAGCCGAGCTCAAGGACATGGGCCCTTCGGGAACCGGCAAGACGCGGCTGGCCTTCATGGCCCCGTCGCGCGCCCTGATCGGCTATCAGGGAGAGTTTCTCACCGACACCCGCGGCTCGGGCGTGCTCAACCGCGTGTTCTCGCACTATGAGGCCTACAAAGGCGCCATCGACGGCCGGCGCCACGGCGCGCTGATCTCCAATTCGGATGGGGAGACGGCGGCCTTCGCGCTGTGGAATCTTGAGGATCGGGGCACGATGTTCGTCGGGGCCGGCGAGAAGACCTACCAGGGCATGATCATCGGCGAGAATTCCAAGCCCGACGACCTGGACGTCAATCCGATGAAAGCCAAGCAGCTCACCAATGTGCGCGCCTCTGGCAAGGACGAAGCCATCCGCCTCACCCCGCCGCGCCGCCTCACCCTCGAGCAGGCCATCGCCTACATCGACAATGACGAGCTGGTCGAAGTGACCCCCAAGTCGATCCGCCTGCGCAAGCAGGTCCTCAACCCGACCTTCCGCAAGCGACGCGTCAAGGAAGACGCTTAAGGATTCGGGCTTCGCGGGGCGCCATGGCCAATCCGATCTACAGCGCCCTGCCGACCACCATTTTCGAGGTGATGAGCGCTCTGGCGCGGGAGACCGGGGCGATCAATCTCGGCCAAGGGTTTCCCGACGAGCCGGGACCCGAAGCGATCCGCCGCCACGCCGCCGAGGCGGTGGCGCACGGCTACAACCAGTATCCGCCGATGGCCGGCCTGCCCGAACTGCGGGAAGCCGTCGCCCGCCACTACCAGCGTTTCCAGGGCCTCGATCTGGATTGGAAAAGCGAGATCACCGTCACCTCAGGGGCCACCGAGGCCCTGGCCTGCGCCTTTCTTGGCCTGATCGAAACGGGCGACGAGGTGGTGCTGTTCGCGCCGACCTATGATTCCTACCTGCCCATGGTGCGGCGCGCCGGCGGGATCCCCCGCGTCGTGCGCCTGCAGCCGCCGCACTGGCGCTTCAGCCGCGCCGATCTCGAGGCCGCCTTCTCGCCGCGCACCCGCCTGGTTGTGCTGAACAATCCGCTCAATCCCTCCGCGACGCTCTGCCCACCGGAGGATCTGGCGCTCCTGGCGGAGTTTTGCGTGCGCTTCGATACCGTGGCGATCTGTGACGAGGTGTGGGAGCAGGTCATCTTCGATGGCGCCGTTCACCAGCCCCTGATGGCTTTGCCTGGCATGCGCGAGCGCGCGGTGAAGATCGGCTCGGCGGGCAAACTTTTCGCCCTGACCGGCTGGAAGGTCGGGTTTATCGCCGCCGCGCCGGCCCTGACCCAGACTCTGGCCAAGGCCCATCAGTTCCTCACCTTCACCACGCCCCCCAATCTGCAGTCGGCGGTGGCCTGGGGCCTGGCCAACAGCGACGACTGGTTCGCCTCCATGCGCGCCGATCTCGCCGCTTCGCGCGACCGGCTGAGCCAGGCGCTCAAGGCCGACGGCTTCACGGTGCTGCAAAGCGCGGGCACCTATTTCCTCAATGTCGATCTGGCCGCGTCGGGGATCGCCGAGGACGACATGAGCTTCTGCCTCCGCGCGGTGAAGGACGCCGGCGTGGCCGCCATTCCGCTATCCGCTTTCTACGAGAGCGATCCCGTGACCACGATCATCCGTCTATGCTTCGCAAAGCGCGACGAGACCCTGGACGAGGGCGCGCGACGCCTGGCCAAGGCGCGGGAGCTTTCGCGGGCGCGATAGAAGGACAGAGCCATGCACGCCAATAACCTACGACACTTCGCCATCGGGGCGGACGACCTCGAGCGCGCGCGCAAGTTCTATGAAGGCGTGTTCGGCTGGCGGTTCGAGGCGTGGGGGCCGCCGGGCTTTTATCTGATCCACACCGGCACGAAGGAATCGCCGGGCATTCAGGGCGCCCTGCAGAGCCGCGCCAAACCGCCTGCCGGAGAAGGCCTGCGCGGCTTCGAATGCACCATCGGCGTCGCCGACGTCGACGCCACGTCCGCCGCCGTTGTCGCCCACGGCGGGCGCATCACCATGCCCAGGTTTCGCATCGAGACGGTCGGCGACCTGATCTGGATCGAGGATACCGAAGGCAATCGCGTCGGCGCCATGCAGTATGACGCGCCCTAGCTAAGCTTAGGGGCCGCGCCTCACCAGGTGCCGATCTTCTCGGCCTCGGCGTGGGTGATCGGATGATGGGCGGCGGCGTGATCTTCCTCTGCGAGCAGGCGCACCGCGTCCAGCGCCGCCATGCAGCCCATGCCCGCGGCGGTCACCGCCTGGCGATAGATGTGGTCGGTGACATCGCCGGCGGCGAAGACGCCCTTGATGGCTGTCGACGCGCCACCCGCCGCGACGTCCAGATAGCCGGCGCCGTCCATGGCCAGCTGGCCCTTGAAGAGCTCCGAGGCCGGCGCGTGGCCGATGGCCACGAACAGGCCATCGCAGGCCAGATCGCGCACCGCGCCGCTGGCGACATGCCTCAGCCGGACCCCGGTGACGCCGAGCGGGTCTTCGGCGCCCAGCACTTCGTCGACGGCGTGGTCCCAGATGACCTCGATCTTGTCATTGGCGAACAGGCGCTCCTGAAGAATCTTCTCGGCCCGCAGCTCCGCGCGCCGATGAACCAGCGTCACCTTGGCGGCGAACTTGGTGAGAAAGAGCGCTTCCTCAACAGCCGTGTTGCCGCCTCCGGCGACGACGACCGACTTACCGCGATAGAAAAAACCGTCACAGGTTGCGCAGGCCGAAACGCCGAAGCCCTGAAACTTCTTCTCGCTTTCAAGGCCCAGCCACTTGGCCTCCGCCCCCGTGGCGATGATCAGTGTCTCCGCCAGCCAAGTCTGGCCGGAATCGCAGGTCAGCGCGAACGGCCGTGACGAGAGGTCGGCGGCGACCACGATGTCGTTGATCACCTCGGTCCCGACATGTTGCGCCTGTTCGCGCATCTGATCCATCAGCCAGGGCCCCTGGATCACCTCGGCGAAGCCCGGATAGTTCTCCACGTCGGTGGTGATGGTCAGCTGGCCCCCGGGCGTCAGACCGCAGATCAGCACCGGGTTCAGCAATGCCCTCGCCGCATAGACCGCGGCGGTATAGCCGGCAGGTCCCGCCCCCAGGATCAGGCAGCGGACGGTGCGGGGAGGCGGAGCGGGAGCAACCATCGACGATGGAGCGATCAGACCCACTCGACCTTCAGGATCTCATAGGCCTTCACCCCGCCTGGCGTGTTGACCTCGACCACTTCGCCCTTTTCCTTACCGATCATCGCCCGCGCGATGGGCGAGGCGATGGAGATTTTGCCCGAGCGCACATCGGCCTCATGCTCCCCGACGATCTGGTAGCGGGCCTTTTCGGCGGTGTCTTCGTCGACCACGCTGACCGTGGCGCCGAACTTCACCTGCGCGCCGGAGAGCTTGGAGACATCGATGATCTGGGCCCGCGCCATGCGGTCCTCGATCTCGTTGATGCGGCCTTCGATCCAGCCCTGCCGGTCCTTGGCGGCGTGATATTCGGCGTTCTCGGAGATGTCGCCATGCTGGCGCGCCTCCCCGATGGCCGCGGTGATGGCCGGCCGTTCGCGCGTCTTCAAACGCCTCAGTTCCTCGTCGAGAGCGTGAAAGCCCTCGCCGGTCATGGGTACTTTTTCCATTGGAGATTAAGCTTCGTTCGCCCTGTTTGAGATTCTCTTAAGAATTCCGGCCGCGGGCGCGGACGTCCGGGGGTGAAAGGATAGAGGCGAAGGCGTTCGGATTCAAGGGTCTCGCATCGGCGGTGGTCAGCCGCGCCCCCGCCCGGCCGGCCGCCTCGCAATAGCTCAGCGAACCGACAGCCCGCCGTCGATGACCAGTTCGGCGCCGGTGACATAGCGCGACTCCTCGCTGGCCAGCCACAATACGCCGTTGGCGATGTCCTGGGGCAGCCCCTTGACGGCGAGCGGCACGGCCATGGCCGACAGGGCGTCCAGGTCGGGCGGGGCGTTGGAGCCGGCCTCGCCGACGCCGACGATGGTCTGCCAGATCGGCGTCTCGATGATGCCGGGGTGCACCGAATTGACCCTGACCCCATCCTTGGCGGCGGCGCATTCGAGGGCCACCGCCTTGGAAAACAGGCGCACCGCCCCTTTGGTGGCGCAATAGCCGGCCAGGATCGCCGAACCCTTCAAGCCCGCCACCGACGACATGTTGATGATCGAGCCGCCGAAACCCGCCTCTCGCATCAGCGGCAGGACATGCTTGACGCCGAGGAACACGCCCTCGACGTTCACCGCCTGCTGGCGGCGAAAATCAGCCAAGCTCATGGCCGTGATGCTGGGGGCGCCCAGGCCGATTCCGGCGTTGTTGACCAGGATATCCAGGCGGCCGAAGTCCGCCTTCACCCGCGCGACGACCTCGATCCAGGCGTCCTCGCTGGTGACGTCATGATGCAAATATCGCGCCTTGCCGCCGATCTCGCCCGCCAGGGCCTCGCCCTTGGCGTCCTGCAGGTCGGTGATCACCACCGCCGCGCCCTCCTGGGCCAGCAGGGCGGCGCACGCCGCTCCGATCCCACTCGCTCCGCCGGTGATCAGGGCGACCTTGCCTTCCACGCGTTTCATGTCCGTACTCCTCGAATGGCGCTGTCGTCTCCTGATGTTGGAGAAGAGTAGCTTTGCAGGCTCCTCACCTCCAGCGGACCGTCCGCCTGGGCGGCGATGGCCTGGGCGGCGGCGTTGGCGCCGGCGGTGGTGGTGTAATAGGGGATTTTCATCATCAGGGCGGCGCGGCGCAGGGAGAAACTGTCCTCCAGCGACTGACGCCCCTCGGTGGTGTTGAAGACCAGCTGGACCTCGCCGTTCTTCATGGCATCGACGATGTGCGGCCGACCTTCCAGCACTTTCTTGACCAGTTCCGCCTCCAAGCCCAGCTCGGTCAGCCGCCGGTGGGTGCCGCCGGTGGCGAGAATCCTAAAGCCCCGCTCCAGCAGCAGGCGCACCGGCTCGATGATCCACGGCTTGTCGGCGTCGTTCACCGACACGAAGACGCCGCCCGACGATGGCAGAATGGCGCCGCCCGCCAGCTGGCTCTTGGCGAAGGCGCGGGCGAAAGCCGGGCCGAGGCTTTCGCCGGGCCGGCGCCAGTCAAGGCCCATGACCTCGCCGGTGGAACGCATCTCCGGCCCCAGCACCGTATCGACGCCCGGGAAGCGCGCGAACGGGAACACCGCCTCCTTGACGGCCACATGATCGTAGGGCGTGTCGACGAGGTTGAAGCTGGCCAGGCGGACGCCGGTCATGATCTTGGCGGCAATGGCGGCGATGGGCTTGCCCACCGTTTTGGCGACGAAGGGAACCGTGCGGCTGGCGCGCGGATTGACCTCCAGGACGAAGATGCGCGGGGCCACCGATAGCGGCTCTTCAATGGCGAACTGCACGTTCATCAGACCACGGACATTCAAGGCCCGCGCCATGGCCTCGGTCTGGCGCTTGAGGTCTTCGATGGTCTCCGGGCGCAGGGAAAACGGCGGCAGGGAGCAGGCGCTGTCGCCCGAATGCACGCCGGCTTCCTCGATATGCTCCAGCACGCCGGCGACGAACACATCCTCGCCGTCGCACAAGGCGTCCACGTCGACCTCGGTGGCGCGGGAGAGATAGGCGTCGATGAGCACCGGGGCGCCGCCCGAGGCGGCCACCGCCGCGGTCATGTAGCCGATGAGCTGATCCGCGTCACGGACGATTTCCATGCCGCGTCCGCCCAGGACGAACGAGGGCCGAATGACCACCGGGTAGCCGACCCGCTCAGCGATGGCGACCGCTTCGGGCGCCGAGCGGGCGATGCCGTTTTGCGGTTGGGCGATCTTGAGCCGGTGCAGAAGTTCCTGGAAGCGCTCGCGGTCCTCGGCAAGATCAATGGCGTCGGGGCTGGTGCCAAGGATGGGAACGCCGGCCGCCTCCAGCGGGTGGGCCAGGCCCAGCGGCGTCTGGCCGCCGAACTGGACGATCACCCCCAGGAATTCCCCGCGAGAGGCCTCCACGGCGATCACCTCGAGCACGTCCTCGGCGGTAAGCGGTTCGAAATAGAGCCGGTCGGAGGTGTCGTAGTC
>PMOM01000275.1:21716-22318 GCA_003161535.1 Caulobacteraceae bacterium
ATGCCCTGGCCGATGCGGTTGGGGCCGCCGCCCAGGATCACCGCCTTGCGCGCGGCGGTTGGCGCGGCCTCGCATTCGGGCGCCTGGCCCAGCGCCCCGCTCTCATAGGTGGAATACATGTAGGCCGTCGCCGCGGCGAATTCGGCGGCGCAGCTGTCGATGCGCTTGTAGACCGGCCGCACGCCCAGGCCATGGCGCGCCGCGCGAACCCGCGCCTCGCTCTGGCCAGTCAGCAGGCCCAGGCGGGCGTCGGAAAAGCCCATGGCCTTGATCCGTCGCAGGCCCACGGCGTCGCCGGGCAGGCCATTGGCGCGCAGGGCCGCCTCCTCCGCGACGAGGTTCTGGATCTGGCGCAGAAACCAGGGCTCATAGGCGCAGGCGGCGCCCACCGCCTCGACATCCAGTCCGTGACGAAATGCCTGGGCGATCACCCGCAGGCGGTCGGGCGTCGGCAGGCCCAGGGCGCGCACCACCGCCGCCTCGCCGCCGACGGGATCGTCCGCCCCATCGATGTCGATCTCGTCCAGGCCCGAGAGCCCCGTCTCCAGACCGCGCAGGGCCTTTTGAAGGCTTTCGGCGAAGGTGCGGCCGATGGCCATGAC
>PMOM01000077.1 GCA_003161535.1 Caulobacteraceae bacterium
TAGCCCTTGCGGCGGTCGGGAAGTTTGCGGCGGCTGCGTCCCACCTCGATGATCCGCTCGACGATGCGCTCTCGCGGCGGCGAGGCGAGCGCGCGCTCTTCGGCCGGCGCGCTTTGCGGCAGGGTGAGGCAGAAGTCGGCCGGCGCCTCGGATCGCTCCAGCCTGAGGGCGCGGACGTCCGTCTCGGCGATCTCCGCTTGCAGGCGAACGGCCTCCGCCGGGAGGGCGGTGAAATCGAGCCGCGCCGTGGCGACCAGGGGCGCGCAGAAGAACGGATCCACCGCGGCGATCATCGCCAGCTGGGCGGTGAGGGGGGTTTGCGCTTCGCCGGCGAAGACTGGGTCGGTCAGCAGTCCGGTTCCCAAGGCGAAGACTTCGGCCGAGGAGATTTCCCGATCAGTGAAGCCCGCCAGAGCCAGGGTGTCGAAGTCGGGCTCCAGCACGGCCTCCGCCGAGCCGCCCAGGACGTCGCGTACGAAGCCTAAGCCAATGACGCCAGGCGCGAAGGCCGCGCGAAGGCTCGGCGCCTGGGCCAGGGCGGACTCGGCCGCGTCGATCTCGTGATCGGTGAAGCCCTTGGCGGTGAGGGCGGCGTGGTCGATGGCCGGGGCGCCAGACAAGGTGCGGGCGCCAATCACCTGCGCGCGGGCGGCGTCGGCGTCGAGGTCCAGCCGGGCGAGGCCCACAAGCGCCGCTTCGTGCAGCACCGGGACGAGCATGTCGTCGCAGGTCTCGGCGACGCTGGCGGGGCCCCGCCAGGGTGATGCGTCCACACTGAGGGCGCCCAGACGCAGGGCCATTTGCGGATCGGCGGCGGGTCCGGTCACCTGGGCGTTGCGCAATCCGACCTTGGCGGCGCCCTCGGCGGCGAAGGCGAAAAAGGCGCTCGCCCGCGCCGAGGTGTCGCCTCGCGGCAGCCGGGCGGCGGCATCGGCCATCTGGGCAAGACTGGCCAGCCTCGCCTCTCGCTCGCCGGCGAAGGCCGGGTATGGAACCAGCGCCGCCGCCAACTCGGCCGACGCTGCCAGGGCCGCCCCGGCGGCCAGGGCGTGGAGCGCCGCAGCGCGCGCGCGTCCCTCATCTTCGCCAAACGCCAGACCCTCGCCGACAAGCCGCTCGGCCAAGCCGGCCAGACAGACAACAAGCGGGCGATGGTCGCGGCGGCGGTGGGCGACGCACACGTCGGCGGCGAAACCGGCCGAGGCTTCGATGTCCAGGGCGATGGTCATCAGCCGCACGGCGCCGGCCAGTTCCTCGTCGCCGGTCAAGGCGGCCGCGTCGACCGCGCCGCGCGGAGCGGCTTGAGCCAGCCATAGCGCGCCGGCGTCCTCCGGCGAGAAGGCGAGCGTCAATGCCCCATCCCGCCAGCCGATCCGCGCCGCACGGACGGCGGCGTCATCGGCGGCAATGACGGCGCGACGGTCGGCGAGCGCGATCATCGGCGGATCAAGCCCTTCGCATAGCTCCGCGTCGCCCGCGCTGCGACCAAGGGCGATGGCGTCGGCGATCAGCGCGTCCGGCGCGCCGGCTTGGCGGGCGGCCAGGGCGGCGCGCGCCAGCGCCTGATTGGCGGCCGGGTCAGCGCAGGCCTCGGCGTCGCCTTCGCAACGCCGCACGGCGTCGGTCACCGCGGACAATCGCTCCACGATGAAGTTGGTGGAGCGCGGCGAGGCTGAAATGCCGAATGTCGGCGACGCGATGTCGTCTATCGCGAGCGTTGGCGCTCGCGCGGGGTCATCGATCAGGGGATGGAGACGGGCGCCGAACCTCAGCGATGGGCCGGGCGACGCCAGACCCGAAGCGATCAGGTCAAAGAGCTTGTCCCTGAATCCGATGGCGTCCGCCGCCGTCGTGAATAGTCCCAAGGCCCAACCCCAGGCGGCCAGACGGCGGGCATAGCGATCGGGTCCTTCGCCAAGCAGGGGATCGAACGGCGCGGCGGCATCGAGACCTGCGGGCGGATCGCCCAGAGGGTAGTCGCCGGGAAGCTCGTCCGCCCAGGAAAGCCACGCCTCCACCCGCGCCGAGGTCCAACCGCGCGGAACGGTCACTTCAACACTGGCGTTGGCGCGCTCGATCCACCGAAGCTCGCGGTCGAGGCTCCGTTCGGGTTTGGCCAAGCCGGTTTCGAAACGCATCGATCCCTCCGCCGACATTGGCCACGAGGCTAAGGGGAGAAGCGGCGAGGCGCAATAGATGTTGCGGTCGGGCGGGGATGCATCACAACATCTAGCATCAGCAGCGCTCCACATGCGGCGGAACGTCGGCTGGACGAGCACCGTGGGCCGACCTATAAACGCGGGCGGACGCCAAGACCCCCGCCGCGCCTTGTGAAGAGAGCCTTTGTCTCCGTGCTGAAACAGATCTTCACCTGGTGGACGGGCGCGACGATTGGAGCTCGATTCCAGATTGGCCGGGGCGGCGTGCTGATCGGTGAAGACGAATTGGGAAACCGCTACTTCGAGACGCGGAACAGGCGCTGGGACTACGATGGGCGCAATCGACGGTTCGTCATCTACAAGGGCTACCCAGACGCCTCGAAAGTTTCCTCTGACTGGCACGGCTGGCTGCATCACACCTTCACCGAGCCGCCGACGCGCCAGCCTCTGAAGCGACAAGCCTGGGAAAAGGGGCACCTCCCCAATCTCACCGGCACCATCTGGGCCTGGCGTCCCAAGGGATCGATCGCCAAGGGCGGCGAGCGATCAGCGGCCTCTGGCGACTATCAGCCGTGGACCCCCGACTAGTCCGCGCCCTGGCGATCGCCGTGGCGCTGGCAGGCGTGGCCATGGTCGGGGATCTGGCCATGGCCAGGCAGCCCGAGCCGTCGGATGCGCCCCCGCCCGCCCCGGAGTCCCTGCCGCCGCCCCCTCCGATCGGGCCAACGGCGCAGCAGCCGCCGCCGGTCGACGAAACGCAGACGCCGCCGCCGTCGCCGGCCCTCGCCGACAAGGCGCCGGTCGCCGTGGCTCAGACGGCCAAGCCCAAACCCAAGCCCGTGGAGCCGACCGGTCCGCCCAAACCAGTGCGCGGCCCGACCGCCGTCCTCCAGGTCCTCGACAAGGTCACCGCCGAGACCCTGCGATTCGAAGCCCCAGTGGGCAGGCGTGTGCGCTACAAGAACCTCGTCGTCGAAGTGAAGGCATGCGAAACCCGGGACCTGGACGATCCGCAGCCAAATCCATCGGCCTATCTGGTGATCAATTCTCTGCTTAGCGCCGTGTCCAGGCGCGGACCGCCGCAGAGCAAGGAGGTGTTCAAGGGCTGGATGTTCGCCAACGCCCCCGGCCTCCACGCCCTGCAGCATCCTATCTACGATCTGTGGCTGGTCGCCTGCAGCGCGGCGGCGCCCCCGGCATAGGCCGGCAGCGCGAGGAAGTCCGCCTCCAGAGCGAGGGCCGCGGCCAGGCGGCGGCGATAGTCGGCCTTGGAAATCTCCACCGCGCCGAAGCCGTGCAGATGATCGGTGGTGAACTGGGCGTCGAGCAGGCCAAATCCGCCGACCCGCAGCCGCGCCACGAGATGGACCAGAGCCACCTTGCTGGCGTCGCGCTGACTGGAAAACATGCTTTCGCCAAAGAAGGCGCCGCCCAGGCAGACGCCATAAAGGCCGCCCGCCAGCCGCCCGTCCGCCCAGGTCTCCACACTGTGCGCACAACCCCGCGCGAAGAGTTCCAGGCATAGATCCTGGATGGTCCGGTTGATCCATGTTTCCGCGCGTCCCGGCCGCGCCGCCGCGCACGCTTCGATGACCGCCGAAAAAGCGCTGTCGAGACGAACCTCGAACCGGTCCGAGCGGACCGTCCGGGCCAGGCGTCGGGAGATGTGGAAGGCGTCAAGCGGCAGGACACCGCGCCGCATGGGATCGACCAGGAACAGCCGCTCGTCGCGCCGCCCGTCGGCCATGGGGAACACGCCTTGCCGATAACAGGCGATCAGATCGTCGGCGGTGAAGGCGGTCACGCTCTAGGCTCGGCGGAAACGACGACGCGCGGTTCCGCGGCACTCACCCCTGCGCCTTGATCCATCTCTCCAGCCAATGAATGTCATAACGGCCGGCGATGATATCGGGCTCGAGGAGCAGGTCCTGGAAGAGGGAGATGGTCGTCTCGACACCGCCAACGACCATCTCGGCCAGGCAGCGTTTCAGGCGGGCGATGCATTCGGTCCGGTCGCGGCCATGCACGATCAGCTTAGCCGCCAGGCTGTCGTAATAGGGCGGGATCACGTAGCCGGCGTAGAGCGCCGAATCGAGCCGCACCCCCAGGCCNNNNATCTGCTCGCGCACCAGGTCGATGTCGGTGATGGCCTCGGTGACCGGATGCTCCACCTGCAACCGCGTGTTCATCTCGATGAAGAAGAATTCGCCGTTTTCGTAGAGGAACTCGATGGTGCCAACGCCGAGGTAGCCAATGGCCTTTACCGCCTCCACGACGACCTTGCCGATGGCGTCGCGGGCGGCCGCGTCGAGGGCGGGAGAGGGGGCCTCCTCCATCATCTTCTGGTGGCGCCGCTGCAAGGAGCAGTCGCGCTCGCCCAGATGACAGACGGCGCCGAAAGCGTCGGCGATCACCTGCAGCTCGATGTGCCGAGGCGTGGCGAGATAGCGTTCCATATAGACCGCGTCGTCCCCGAAAGCCGCCTTGGCCTCGCCCCTGGCGGTGGCATAGGCTTCCGCCACCTCGTCGCGGCTGGCGGCCACCTTCATGCCCCGGCCGCCCCCGCCCGCGGCCGCCTTGATCAGCACCGGAAAGCCGATGGTCTCGGCCGCCGCCAGAGCCTGCGCTTCGCTGGTCAGCGCCCCGTCGGAGCCAGGCACCACCGGAATGCCGACCGCCTGAACGGCGCGCTTGGCGGCGATCTTGTCACCCATGACGCGGATATGCTCGGGCTTGGGACCGATGAAGGTGTAGCCGTGTGCGGCGACGATTTCGGCGAAGCGGGCGTTTTCGGACAGGAATCCGTAGCCCGGGTGGACAGCCTGGGCGCCGGTGATTTCGCAGGCGGCGATGATGGAAGGGATGTTGAGATAGCTCTTGGCCGCGGGGGCGGGACCGATGCACACGCTCTCGTCGGCCAGGCGGACGTGCATGGCGGTGGCGTCGGCCTCCGAGTGCACGGCGACCGTCAGTATGCCCATTTCCTTGCAGGCGCGGTGAATGCGCAGCGCGATCTCGCCGCGGTTGGCGATGAGAATCTTGTCGAACATCAGGCCGGGCCGATGACCACCAGAGACTCGCCAAACTCGACGGGCTGGCCGTCGGCGACCAGGAACTCGACAACGGTTCCGGCGCGTGGCGCGGTGATTGGATTCATCGTCTTCATGGCCTCGACCAGCAGCAGGGTCTGGCCCTCGGAGACGACGTCGCCGACCTTGGCGAAGGGCGGAGCTCCCGGCTGGGCCTGGAAATAGACGGTGCCGACCATGGGCGACTTGACGATCTCACCGGCGGCCGGCGTGGGCGCTGGCGCGGCGGGCGCCACCGCGGATCCTTGCGCTAGTCCGGGGGCTGCCGCGGGGGCGACGGTCGCGGTCAGGGTCTTACCGACCCGGATTCTTATGCCGTCCCGCTCGACCTCGATTTCGGACAAGCCGGTTTCATGGAGCACCGCGGCCAGTTCACGCACCAGACGCGCATCGATGGAATCCGCCGGGGCCTCGGGTTTACGCATCTTTGGGCGGCCTTGCTGTTGCGGACTTCGCGGTCCGCGCCGCGAGGGCGCAAGCCGCCTCGATGGCCAGCTCGTAGCTCGTCGAGCCAAAGCCACAGACGACGCCCGTCGCGGCGGGCGAGACATAACTGGCGCGGCGAAAACCCTCCCGCGCGGCCGGATTGCTAAGATGGCATTCGACGACGGGAATATCGAGGCTTTTCAGCGCATCCAGCAGGGCGACGGACGTGTGGCCATAGCCGGCGGGGTTGATGACGAGGGCGCAGGCTTCGAGCCTGGCGGCCTGCACCCAGTCGATCAATTCTCCCTCGTGATTGGTTTGGCGAAATTCGATTTCCATGCCATGGCGCTTGGCGCGCGCCGCGCACAGCGCGCGCACGTCGTCAAGGCTATCGTGGCCATAGATGTGCGGCTCGCGGACGCCCAGGAGATTGAGGTTGGGGCCGTTCAGCACCCAGATCGGTTTTGACATTCCGCTCCGCGCCCGCCTGCGCGGCTCTTGTATCGTCCGGCGCGCGGGGTAACAAGCGCGCGGAGTTGACGGAGCAGCGGCGTGCGATTGACGGTGAACGGCGAGCAGCGGGGATTCGACCGCGTGCGCGATCTGGCGGGTCTGATGGCCTGCCTCGGCCTTGATCCCAGAAAGGTGGCCGTGGAGCGCAATCTCGCCATCGTGCCGCGATCGGC
>PMOM01000202.1 GCA_003161535.1 Caulobacteraceae bacterium
TGGGTGGCGCTGATGATCTTGTCGAAGGCCGTCGAGCGCGCGCCGTAGCGGTCCAGCGTCAGCATCGATTCGAAGTCGTCCGGCGCCACGGCCTCGTAGCTGACGTCCTTGGTGATGTTGCCGTCGGTCATAGGGGCGCTCCGCTCGATATCAGGTGATCACTGTCAACCTAGAGCCGCGCGAGATCAAATCAAAACCGCGTCCCAAAGACGGTCTTGCGCGCGCGGTCGCCCTCAAGCAAGACTGCCGGCATGGGGAGGCTCATCATGCGCCAGACACTCTGTGCGATCGCGGCTTTTGGTCTGTTGGCGGGCGCCGCCGTGGCCCAGGTCCCCGGTCCGCTGGCCGCCGACATGGCCAGCGCCACGCCGTCGGGCGCCACCTTCACCGCCCCCAAGTCCTGGTGGATCGTCCCGACTCCATCGTTCGTGGTCCTGACGCCGCCCGAGACCGACAGCCACATCGCGCTCGTCGATGTTCCGCAAGCCGCCGACGCGACCGGCGCCGTCGCCGCCGCCTGGCGGCTCTACCGCCCCAGCGCCCACCGCCCGCTGAAGCTCTCCACGCCACTGGCGCCGCGCAATGGCTGGGACGAGCGCGTGGCCTTCGCCTATGAAACCTCGCCCAATGAGCACGCCGCCGTCCAGGCGATGGCCTACCGCAGCGGCGCCCACTGGACCGTGGCCATCATCGACGGCAGCGAAGCCACCTTCGAAAAGCGCGGGGCCGCCGCCGCGCTCACCCTGCAGAGCCTCAGGCCCGCGGGCTACAAGCGCGAAAGCTTTGTCGGCCGCACCGCGCACCGCCTCGACGCCGAACGCATCGCCGCGCTGAAGTCCTTCGTCGAGACCTCAATGGCCGAGCTGGGGGTCCCTGGCGCCTCCGTCGCCGTCATCGATCATGGGCAGGTGGTGTTCGAAGGCGGCTTTGGCGTGCGCGAACTGGGATCGCCGACGCCGGTGGACGCCCATACCCTGTTCATGATCGCCTCCAACACCAAGGGCATGTCGACCCTGCTGCTGGCCAAGCTCGTCGATCAGGGCAAGCTTGACTGGGACGAGCCGGTGACGCGGGTCTATCCGTCATTTCGCCTGGGCAGCGCCGAGACCACGAGCAAGGTGCTGATGCGGCATCTGGTGTGCGCCTGCACCGGTCTGCCGCGAAAGGATTTCGACTGGATTTTCAACACCCGCCTGGACACGCCGACAACGACCACCTTCACCCAGCTCGCCGCCACGCAGCCGACCAGCGGCTTTGGCGAGACGTTCCAGTACAACAATTTGATGGCCTCGGCGGCCGGCTATATCGGCGGACACCTGGTCTATCCCGACCGTGAACTGGGCGCGGCCTATGACGCGGCCATGCGCGAGCAAATCTTCAATCCCCTGGGGATGGACGAGACCACCTTCGACATGGCGCGGGCCCTCTCCGGCGACCATGCCAGCCCGCACGGCGACGACATCGACGGCAAGCCCAGCCGCGCCAAGATGGCCTTCAACTACATGGTCGAGCCCTATCGTCCAGCCGGCGGCGCCTGGTCCTCCGCCCATGACCTGATCCGCTATGTGGGCGATGAGCTCAGCGAAGGGGTCCTTCCCGACGGCCGTCACCTGGTTTCGGAAAAGAACCTACTGGTGCGCCGCGCGCCGAATGTCGCCACCGGTGAAGACGGCTTCTATGGCATGGGTCTTGAGATCGACAGGACCTGGGGCGTCACCGTCATCCATCACGGCGGCAGCATGGCCGGCTTCAAGAGCGACTGGATCGCCATTCCCGACGCCCAGGTCGGCGCGGTGATCCTGACCAACGCCGATGACGGCCAGTTGTTGCTGCGCCCGTTCATGCGCCGCGTTCTGGAGATCCTCTACGACGGTAAGCCCGAGGCGGCCGGCGACGTGGCCGCCGCCGCGGCGCGCAACCGCGCGCAGATCGCCAAGGACCGCGAGCGCCTGGTGCTTCCACCCGCCCCCGCCCTGGCCGCCCAGCTCGCCGGCGCCTACGCCAGCCCCGAGCTTGGCCACATCACCGTGCGCCGCGAGGGCGGCGAAGTGGTGTTCGATTTTGGCGCCTGGAAAAGCCACGTCGCCTCGCGCAGGAACGACGACGGCACCATCTCCTTCATCACCACCGATCCCACCAACGACGGCTTCGAGTTCGTCGTGGCCGCCCGCGCCGGCAAACGCGCACTGATCATCCGCGATGGCCAGCACGAGTATACGTACACCGAAGCGGGGTGACGGGGCCTTGCGTCTGGGCTGGACTTAGGCCGCCCCCCTATCGCTCGCCTATCACTTTCAAATATTCCACCAGAGCGAGGCGCTGGTGTTCGGAGAGGGCCGCGTTGTTGTAATCGTGACCCTGGTTCGAGTTGCCGGCGATGATACGGCCGTCGGCGTCGCGGACGTGGAAAGCGAAACGGTTGTCCGGGCCGGGAGCGGTGACGAAGCCCACCTTTCTCTCGTCGAGCTGGCGCGAGCCGAGATTGAAGCTGGTCGGCCGCTGGCTGGGCGGCAGCAGCAGATCATAGAGGGTGGGGACCGAGCCATTGTGCAGGTAGGGGCCGGTGGCCCAGACGCCGTTGAGGGGCCGGGCCTTGTAAGCGAAAGCCTTGTAGTTCTTGGACGCCGCCGCCTGCTCGCACTTGCTCAGGCGTTGCTGACGGGCGAAGTCCTCGCCCGGAGACGCGCCCAGCATCGGGACCGCCGTCACGCCAGCACGGGTGGGCGCGAACACCAAAGGTCCCGAATGGGTGTTGGTGAAGCTCTGCAGCGCGGCCAGAGTGATGGCGCCCTTCTTGCTCAACATCTCCGACACCACGACGGATCGGAGCATCAAGGTCATTGGCCCGGTCGGACCAAAGCGCGGCTGGTCGGGTGAGCCGGTCCTGCGCCCTTCCAGGCGTCCCGTGGGAGCCTGGTCCATCGCCGCGTTGCAGGCCATCCACGGGTCGGTGTCGGCGCGGCTTTCGCCCCTTTTCTGGGGCTCCATATAGCTCATGGTCTCAAGGGGCCGGCCGTCGGGGCGGTGGCGCGTCCGAAGGTCGTCGCGGGCCAGTTCCACATGGCAGCTCGCGCATCTGGCGCCATAGAGGGTTCTGCCTTCTTGCGCCAAGGCTTCATCCACCGGGAACACGTCGCGGGGCCACAGCGGCGCCTTGAGCCGCGCCAGTTGCTGCTCGATGGCGACCAGATTGTTGACGTGGATGCTGGTCACGAAGGGCGCCGAGTTCCTCGCCGGAATATCGACCTCGCCGAACACGCCGGTGACCTCGGCCAGATTGCGTCCCAGCGCGCCGGCGTCGAAGGCCTGGCCGCGCCCAATGCGGATCGGCGTATTCGTACCCACTCCGTCCCACTGGATCTGGGTCTGCTGGGAGACGTTCCACAAGAAGGGATAACTGACCGGCGCGTCGGGCGGCGGGCCCTCAGGGGCGTCAGGATTGGCGACCAGCTCGACCTTGTTGAAGATATAGCCGACGGCGTCCAACCGGGCCGGACCGTAGCGAATTTCCGTCCGATCCAAAGCGGCGTTGCGCCGGCGAAGCGTGACCAGTTGATCGAGCGCGCCACGCAACCGCTGTCTGTCGGCGTCCGAAGCGGTGGCTCCCAGGACCCGGTCGGCGAAGCGGGCGAATTTGGCCGGATCGTCCCGCGTCCGCGCCAAGGCCTGGTCGAAGGCTTCGATGAATCCCTGGAAGTCGGCGAGCGTGGAACCGCCATAGACGCGGATGGTTTTGCCGCCGGCGCTGATGTCGTTGGTGTGGCAGGCCGCGCAGGTCATTCCCACCCAGGGCTCGTCGGGACCCTGGCCGCCCCTCCAGCGCAGTTTCGTGTCCATGAAACCGCTGTCGCTCTGGCGATCCACCGCGAAGCCCACCGGCAGGCGCCCCGATCCGGATATATAGCCGAAGCTCGCGATGTAGGCGCCATCCAGGAAGAGGCCATCGCCAGCCGGCTGTTCGAGAGCATAAAGCCACGCTTCGGGGACGAGCCGAGAGCCCTGATAGGCGCCGGACCAGGCCTCGATGTCGTGGGCGGTCCATCCCTGGGCCACCTCGACGGCCGAGCGCGGGGCCATCTTTTGGTCAGGCGAAGCGAAACCCGCCAGGACGATCGCGCCCGCCAGCCCGCAGGCGTACAGCCCCCATCCGTGTCTCATGTTCCCCGATCCCCTGGCGTTGGCGTGACGGCCCCGATCCGCAACAAATGCAAGACGCCAAGCCTCCAAAAGCGAGCGGGCCAAGCTTGGATTTCGCCGCGGCCGGCGTCAAGGCTTGCAACAAGCGTCCTGGCCGGTGGCAGCGGAAATGGTCTATGCCGTCCGCGCCGTTTCGTCGTGGCGGGCATGGGGTCGAGCCTTGTCGGACATCTTCATCTCATACGCCCGCTCGACCGAAGAGGCGGCGAGGCGCATCGCCGACAGCCTGGGCGCGCTTAGCTATAGCGTGTGGCGCGACGACCAGCTTCCAGCCCACCGCGCCTATGGCGAAGTGATCGAGGAGCGCCTGCGCGCCGCCAAGGCGGTGATCGTGTTGTGGTCGGCCGAAGCGGTGAAGTCGCAATGGGTGCGCGCCGAGGCTGACGTCGCGCGCCAGACCGGCAGGCTTGTGCAGCTCAGCCTGGATGGCGCGACACCGCCCCTGCCATTCAACCAGATCCAGTGCGCCGACATGATCGGATGGTCGGGA
>PMOM01000018.1 GCA_003161535.1 Caulobacteraceae bacterium
TGGATCGCCGTGCGCCTCTCCCTCGCGCCGGTCCACACCTTCGCCGAGGGCCGGTTTCATGTCGTTGGCTATTGGCGCCTCACCGGCAAACACTTCTGGAGCTTGTTGTTGAGTTATCTGATCGTTGCGGTGGAGATCTGCGTGTTTCTCCTGGCGCTCGGCTTGGTGGTGTTGGTCTTCGGATGGATCGGCGCCTCCATTGGCGCGCCTCACGGGCTGGACCTGTTGAAACGTGCGTCACTACTTGGCCTGGTGCTGGTCGCCGCCGTGCTCAGCGCGGTTTTCTTCGTCGCGCCCTTGATCCTGGTGTGCGCCTGCCAGGCCTCGGCTTACAGGGCCATAACCTCCCCCCAGGCGGCCTAAGCCGCGGCGCTCGGACGCGTGGCGACCCGCTCGCGCCAAGCGACAAGGTTGGTCATTTCCGGACTCAGCGGCAAGCCGACCCAGGCCGCGAAGTCAACTGTGGTGAGGGCGCAGATGTCGGCCATGGTATAGGTGTCGCCGGCGATGAATGGCCGGCCGTTCAGCTCCCCATCCAGCCACCGCTGCCCGTTGGCGTAGGCTTCGCGGTTGGACTCGCCGAAGTCCTTGTACTGCGTGAGCAAGGCGGCGGTGAAGGGGTGGGCGTGACGCCAGAAATTGCCCACCGGCGTCGTCAGCACGAATTCCATCCGCCGAACCCACATGTCGACCCGCGCTTTCTCCAGAGGCGTTGCACCAAACATTTTGGGCTCGGGTTGGATTTCCTCGAAGTAGCGGCAGATGGCGACCGTCTCCGAGAGGGTGCTCCCGTCGTCCAGTTCAAGGGTTGGAACCTGCCCCAAGGAATTCTTGCCGCGGTACTCCGGCGATTTGTGCTCGCGTTTTCTCAAATCGATTGGGGTTTCGGGCAGATCGATGCCCTTTTCGGCGAGGAAAATGCGCACCCGGCGCGGGTTCGGCGCCGGCATGGGCGCGCCATAGAGCTTCATAGCGGGACTCTCTCCTTGCCTCGATTTAGGCTTCCGCGGGTATCCGCGCCCGCTTTGGCGCCGCCGCGCGGGAGCGCCCGCGCTTGAACAGTTCGTTGAGATATCGCCCGGTCCAGCTGGTTTCGTCGGCGGCCACCTGCTCAGGCGATCCCACCGTGACAATCTCTCCGCCCCCATCGCCCCCTTCGGGTCCAAAGTCGAGGATCCAATCGGCGGTCTTCACGACATCGAGGTTGTGCTCAATGACCACCACGGTGTTGCCATGGTCAACCAACTCATGCAGCACTTCCAATAGCTTGCGGACATCATCGAAGTGAAGGCCGGTGGTCGGCTCGTCGAGAATGTAGAGGGTTCGTCCGGTGGCCCGCCGCGACAGCTCCTTGGAAAGCTTGACTCGTTGGGCCTCGCCGCCCGAGAGCGTGGTCGCCTGCTGGCCAACCTTGATGTAACCGAGCCCGACGCGCTTGAGAGTTTCCATCTTGTCGCGGATTGGCGGCACGGCCCTGAACATATCGGCGGCTTCCATCACCGTCATGTCCAGAATATCGGCTATGCTTTTGTCCCGAAAGAGAATTTCGAGGGTCTCGCGATTGTAGCGTTTGCCCCGGCAGACGTCACAGGTGACGTAGACGTCCGGCAGGAAGTGCATCTCAATCTTGATCAACCCGGCGCCTTGGCAGGCTTCACAACGGCCCCCCTTGACGTTGAAGCTGAAGCGGCCGGGACCATACCCCCGGGCTTTGGCTTCGGGTAATCCGGCGAACCAGTCGCGGATCGAGGAGAAGGCGCCGGTATAGGTGGCTGGATTGGACCTCGGCGTGCGGCCGATGGGACTTTGGTCGATGTCGATGACCTTGTCGAAGTTTTCCAGTCCCTCGATGCGCTCGTGCGCGGCCGGGGCGTCAGAGGCGTTGTTCAGCCGTCGCGCCGCCGCCTTGTAGAGGGTCTCGACGGTGAAGGTGGATTTACCCCCTCCCGACACACCGGTGATGCACGTGAAGCACCCCACCGGAATCTCGGCGGTGACTCCTTTGAGATTATTGCCCACGGCTCCGACCACGCGGACCATGCGCTTGGTGGAAAACGGACGCCGTCGAGTGGGCACGGCAATTTGGCGCATGCCGGTAAGATATTGACCGGTAAGGCTTCTGGGGTTGGTCATAATATCTCGAGGCTTGCCCTCGGCGACGACTTCACCGCCATGCACGCCCGCGGCTGGCCCCATGTCGATGACATAGTCTGCGGCCAGGATCGCCTCCTCGTCGTGCTCAACCATCAGCACCGAATTGCCTAGGTCGCGCAGGCCTTTGAGGCTGACCAGCAGGCGTGCGTTGTCGCGCTGGTGCAGACCGATGGAAGGCTCATCGAGCACATAGAGCACGCCCGTCAGGCCCGAGCCGATCTGACTGGCCAGGCGGATGCGTTGGCTTTCCCCTCCTGAAAGGCTGCCCGAGCCCCGCGAGAGATTGAGATATTCCAAGCCGACATCCACAAGAAATCGCAATCGATCAATGATTTCCTTCAAGATTCTGCGAGCGATCTCCATCTGCTTGTCGGTCAGGCGCGCCTCAAGGCCGTCAAACCAATCGCGGGCCGGACGGATGGCCAGGCTGGAGATTTCGGCGATCGTTCTGTCGGCGATCTTCACCGCCAGAGCTTCCGGTTTCAGGCGCGCGCCGTGACAAACCTCGCAGGGTGATTCGGATTGATAACGCCCCAGTTCCTCGCGCACCCAGCTGGAATCGGTTTCGCGCCAGCGTCGCTCAAGATTCGGTAAAACCCCTTCAAAGGTCTTGCTGACTTCGTACTTGCGTGCGTTGTCGTCGTAGACGAACCTTATCTTTTCGCCAGCGGAGCCTTGAAGAATAATAGCTTTCGCTACTTCGGGGAGCTTCCACCATGGCTCGTCCATGGAAAACCCGTAGTGGCGGGCGAGCGCCTGGAGAGTCTGGGTGTACAGGGGCGATGGCCCCTTGGACCAAGGTCCGATCGCGCCCTTGTGAAGGGTTCTGTCCTTGTCTGGCACGACGAGATCGGCGTCGAAGCCGAGCTTCACTCCCAGCCCATCGCAGGCCGGACAGGCGCCGGCCGGGTTGTTGAACGAAAATAACCGCGGCTCGATCTCGGCGATGGAAAACCCAGAGACCGGACAGGCGAACTTCTCNNCTTCTCGGAGAAGATCAGCCGCGAGGCATCTCCCTCCGCCGGAGCGTCGGCCCATTCGGCCACGGCGATGCCGTCCGCCAAGCGCAGGGCGGTCTCCAGGCTTTCGGCATAACGGCCTTCCAGACCCTTCTTGGTCACCAGACGGTCGACGACCACGTCGATGTCGTGCTGGAAGGTCTTCTCCAGGCTCGGCGCATCCTCGATCGGATAGAACTGGCCGTCGATCTTGAGCCGCTGGAAGCCGGCCTTCTGCCAGCCGGCGATCTCCTTTTTGTATTCGCCCTTGCGGCCGCGAACCACCGGGGCCAGCAGGAGGATACGCTCCCCGTCAGGCAGGGCGGCGAGTTTGTCGACCATTTGGCTGACCGTCTGGCTGACGATCGGAAGGCCGGTGACCGGCGAGTAGGGCACGCCGATCCTGGCCCACAAAAGCCGCATGTAATCGTGGATCTCGGTCACCGTTCCGACGGTGGAGCGCGGATTGCGGCTGGTGGTCTTCTGTTCGATGGAAATGGCCGGCGACAGACCCTCGATCAGGTCCACGTCGGGTTTGCCCATCAGCTCAAGAAACTGGCGGGCGTAGGCCGACAGGCTCTCGACATAACGTCGCTGGCCCTCGGCGTAGATGGTGTCAAAGGCCAGGCTGCTCTTGCCCGAGCCCGACAAGCCGGTGAGAACCACCAGCTCGCCACGCGGAATGTCCACGTTGACGTTCTTGAGGTTGTGCTCGCGCGCGCCGCGCACACGGATGAAGCGGGTCTGTTCGTGCATGGTGTTCGCTAAAGGACAACCCGCGCGGCGCGCGCGGGTCAAGTCCTCCAATTTAGTAATGCGACTCGCTGTTACAGCAAGAACAAATTGCGAACGTCCATTTCAGCGACCCGTCATGAGCTTGCCGCGTCGGTCTCCTCGATCCACGCCTGGCGGACGCCGCAGGTGTGGCAGATGCGGCTCTGGCCTTTGCGGACCAGGGCGAGATCCCCGCAGGCCGGGCAGACATCCGCCGCCGGGCCGACCGCGCCGTTCGCCGCCGCCCGAGGGGGCATGGGCAGGAAGACCAGATTGTCCGGCGCCGCGCCACGGGAAAAGCCCTTGGAGATGAACCGCGCAGCCGGCTGGGGCTCGTCCGCCGCGCCTCCGCCAAGGCCGTCGGCGTTGAATTCCGCGGCGTCGAAATTGGCGAGGTCTTTGCGATCCTGGTACGAGACGCCCAGCTCGCGGAACACATAGTCGAGGATCGAGGTCGCCGAACGAATGGAATCGTTGCCGGTCACCGCCCCCGCCGGCTCGAACCTCGTGAACACGAAGGCGTCCACGAATTCGTCCAGAGGCACGCCGTATTGCAGGCCGATGGAGATGGCGATCGCGAAGTTGTTCATCAATGATCGGAAGGCGGCGCCCTCCTTGTGCATGTCGAT
>PMOM01000072.1 GCA_003161535.1 Caulobacteraceae bacterium
TGGTGGACCGAATAGATGCAGAAGGCGCGCCGGCGGCCATGGAGCACGGCGGCCTGGCGTTCTACATAGGCGATGCCCGGACGCCACATCAGCGAACCATAGCCGAACACCCACCGCTCCGCGGGCTTTGCGCCCTCCATCCGATCTCCCATTCGCCCAAGACACAGCGTCACCGTAAGCCCATGACCCTGCCCCAGACGCCCGCCCCCCGCAAACCCCGACGCCTGGGCCTCTATGTCCCATTGGCCGTCCTGCTGGTGGTCGCCGCCGCCTGGAGCGGCGCCTGGGTGTGGCTACGCGGCGAGGTGATGCGGCGCATGGAGGCCGCGCGCGGCGGCGGCGAGGGCTGGCGCGTCGACTGGACGGGCGCCGCGGTTTCGGGCTTCCCCTTTCGGCTGGACCTGGATCTGACCAACGCGCGCCTTGGCGAGCCATCGGGCTGGGCCGTGCTGGCGCCGCGCCTCAAAGCCGAGGCCTTCGTGTTCGCGCCGACCCACTGGGTGGCCGTGGCGCCGGACGGCGTGGTGCTGACACGCCGACGGGGAGGGGCGATCATCGTCACGGCCAAGGTGCTGCGGGCCAGCCTTTCCGGACTTGGCGAGCATCCGCCCCGGTTGTCGGTGGAGGGGCTGGGCCTGCGCTTTTCCACGCCNNCCCGGCGCCAAGCCCATTTTCGTGACCGCCGCGGCGGGCCTGCATCTGCACAGCCGGGCCGGGCCGGGCGACCAGGGGGCCATCTTTATCGAACTCGACCAGGCCAGCGCGCGGCTTTCCGGTCTGATGGGCCGCATCGCCGGCGGCAGGCCGGTGAACTTCACCGCCGATGCCCTCTATTCCCATGCCGGCGAGTTTTCCGGCCCCGATTGGCCAGGGGCGGCGCGCGCCTGGAGCGCGGCCGGCGGCGAGATCACCGTGCGGCGTCTTCGACTGGCCGCGGGCGAGGCGGTGTTCGACAGCCGCGCGGGATCCTTGAGCGTCGGCGCCGATGGGCGCCTGCGCGGATCGCTGAGCGTCAGCCTGCGGCAGGGTCCGCGCGCCCTGACCTCGATGGGCGAAAGCGGCGGCATCGCTCCGGAGGCGGCGCGGGAGGCGGCCAGCGTGGTGGGTGTCAACGCCGCCGGGCCGATCGCCACCATGAGTCTGGATTTCCAGGCGGGCCGAACCACGCTTGGCCCCGTGGCGCTCGGTTCGGCGCCCAGGATTTATTGACAGTGCGTTTACATCGCCGCCATACCCCGCCATGACCGCCGCGCCGACTTCCACGCAAACCCTCGGCAGGACGAAGGGCGCGCCGTCGCCCAGGCCGGGTATCGCGGCCATCCATCCCTATACGCCCGGCAAGGCCACCGCCGAGGGCGTCGCGGCACCGGTCAAGCTGTCGGCGAACGAAAACATCCTGGGCTGCGGCGACGCCGCCAAGCAGGCCTATCTCGCCGCCGCCGATCATCTGGGGGTCTATCCCGACGGACAGGCCGGCGCGCTGCGCGCCGCGATCGCCAAGCGTCACCGCCTGGAGCCGGAGCGGCTGATCTTCGGTTGCGGCACCGACGAGATTTTCGCCCAGCTCAACCAGACCTTCCTGCGGGCCGGCGACAACATCGTGCAGGGTCAGTTCGGATTTGGCGCCTACGCCATCGGCGCCAGAGCCAATGAGGGCGAAGTGCGCTACGCCGCCGAGGTCAACCACCGCATCGACGTGGACGCCCTGATCGCAAAGGTGGATGAGCGCACGCGGCTGGTGTTCGTCGCCAACCCGGCCAATCCCACCGGCACCTTCATCACCAAAGGCGAGGTCGAGCGCCTGCACGCGGGCCTGCCCGGCGAGGTGATCCTGGTGCTCGACGGCGCCTACGCCGAGTTCAACGGCGATCCGACGTTCAGCGATGGCCTGGATCTGGCCCGGCAGGCCGAGAACATCGTCGTCACCCACACATTTTCCAAGCTGCACGGTCTGGCCTCCCTGCGCATCGGCTGGGCATACGCCCCCGCCGCCGTCGCCGAGGCGGTGAACAGGATCCGCCTGCCGTTCAACACCTCTCCGGCGGGACAGGCGGCGGCCATCGCGGCCCTGGGCGATACGGAGTTTCAGGAGCGGTCCCTGGCCCTGGTCGAGCAATGGCGGCCGTGGCTGACGCAACAGCTGGGCGGGCTGGGGCTGGAGGTGACGCCGTCCGCCGCCAATTTCCTTCTGGTGGGCTTTCCAAGGACGCCCGGGAAGACCGCCGCCGAGGCCGAAGTGTTCCTGGCGCGCCGAGGCCTGCTGGTGCGTGGAGTGGCAAGCTATGGCCTGCCCGACTGCCTGCGCATCACCCTCGGACTGGAGGCGCACAACCGCGCCGTGGTCGAGGCCCTGGCCGCGTTCCTAAGGCCCCCCGCCCGCCCATGAGCGAGGTGCTCTACGAAAAGATGGCGGTGATCGGCTGCGGGCTGATCGGCTCGTCGGTGGTTCGCGCCGCCCGCGCCCGGGGCGTGGTGGGTCAGATCGTCGTCGCCGACCCCAGCGCCGCCGTGCGCGAGCGCGTCACCGCCCTTGGCCTGGCCGATGAGGTCATGAGCGACGCGGCGGCGGCGGTGGCAGGGGCGGATCTGGTGATCTTCGCCGCCCCTCCCCTGGCCATCGGACCGGCGGCGGCCGAGGTCGCCGCGCATCTGGCTCCCGGCGCGACGATCAGCGACGTCGGTTCAGTGAAGGCGGCGATTTCCGAAGCCCTCGTCAAGGTCATGCCGCCCAATGTGTTCGTCATCCCCGGCCACCCGATCGCGGGCGCCGAAACCTCCGGACCGGACGCCGGCTTCGCCGAACTGTTCGCCGGCCGCTGGACCATTCTGACGCCGCAGCCCCGCGGCGACGAAGCCTACGCCGCCGCGGTGGCGCGCCTGACCGCCTTCTGGGTGGCGCTGGGCTGCCAGGTGGAGCTGATGGACGAACGTCACCATGACCTCGTCCTCGCGGTCACCTCGCACCTGCCGCACCTGATCGCCTACACCATCGTGGG
>PMOM01000168.1 GCA_003161535.1 Caulobacteraceae bacterium
TGCGTGGTCATCGCCGGCCATTCGGAGGGGGCCCTGGTGGCGGCCATGGCGGCGCAGCGCGCGCCGGTCTGCGGCCTGGTGGAAATCTCCGGCGCCGGACGACCGGCCGACGTGGTGATCACCGAACAGCTCGCACAGTTCCCCGAACCCTTGCATAGCCAGGCGCTCGCCGCCCTGGCCGAAGTGAAGGCGGGCCGCCCGGTGGTCGATCCGCCGTTCCCCGCCCTGCTACGGCCGAGTGTCCAGCCCTATCTGACCTCGTGGCTGGCGATCGACCCCGCCGCCGAGCTTTCCAAGGTCAAGGCGCCGATCCTGATCATTCAGGGAGATCGGGACATGCAGGTATCGCTGGAAGACGCCAGGCGGTTGGCGGCCGCTCGGCCAGGCGCCACGCTGATCATCTTGCCCGGCGTCAATCATGTGCTCAAGGATGCGCCGGCCGACCGCGCCGGCAACATCGCCACCTACGCCGACTCCGCGCTGCCCCTGCACTCCAGAGTCGTCCCGGCCATCGCCGACTTCGTCAAAGAGGCGGCCGCCGCGCGCCCAGCGCCCGCCAAGCCCACTCGCGCCTCTGAAGCGAATCGACGATCCGGTCAGCGGGGCCTACTCAGCGAGCGGTCACAGGCCCGGTAGCTTAAGCCTAGAGTCGCTTTTGCGGGCGATGACCACCGGCCGGTCGCCTGTAAGGCCGGTGATGCGCCTGGCCTCGGCCGCGGCGTCGACCGGGGCGGCGGTGGTGGCGGCCGGATCGGGCGTCGGTCCCGGTTCGGCGGCGGGTTGGCCTTTGCGCCAGAACATCACCCAGTCGGCGAAACCCTTGTCCTTGTGGGCCACGGCGCCGAATTCGTCATCGACCACGAAGCGGATCAAGGGATCGGCTTTGTCCGCGCCGGCCTTGGTCACAAGAAGCTTCTCGCCTTCGGATCGCATCTCGGAACTGCGCTGACCCAGCAGCGCGGTTCGCGCGGCGCTTTCTGGCTGCAGTTCCTGGGGCCTCGGCTCGCCCGGCGCGGGCGGGCGCAGGGAATAGTCAGGCGGCAGAACCAAGGGCGCTTTGGTCACCACCCGAAACTCATCGGGCGTCACCTTCGCAAGGCCCAAGGAGCGAGATGCGGACTGGCATGCGGTCAAACCGGCGAGGCCGAAAATGAGGGCCGCCGTCACGACGCGGTTCAAACTCATCGATGTAGGTTTCCTTGGTATGGAGCCTCCCCGGCCCGCGCCCGCCTCGTTACCCTATTCGCCGGCCGGACGCCAACTTCGCTTCATGCGTCCGGTTGCCTCGGGGAGAGCAAATTTTCCACCAACAGGACGATGATGCCTACGGTGATGGCGCTGTCGGCCACATTGAACACCCAGGGAAAGCGCAGAGCGGTAATGTCCACGAAATCCACCACCGCGCCACGCGCCACGCGGTCGATCAGATTGCCCACCGCGCCACCCATGATCAGGCCGATGGCCAGGGCCGTCGGCGCCTTGTCCGCGCGCCGGGCCCAAATCGCCAGGGCGATGGTGACGAGGACCGAAAATCCCGCCAGCGCCCAGCGCATCCATGCCGCGGAGCTCTGCAGGAAGCCGTAGCTGATCCCGTTGTTGGCGACCAAGGTCAGCCGCATGGGCCCCCACACTGGGAGCGAGCTTCCCGGCGTCAGCCCCAGTCCGCCGACAATCCAGTGCTTCACTCCCTGGTCGAGCAAGATGACGGCAAGGGCCAAGGCGTAGGCGCCGGCCGCGCGGCGGGATAGCGCGCTCATCGGTGACCGGCGTCCCACCAGGCGACCGCGTCGGCGTCACGAAGGGAAAGCTCGGGGTAGAGGGGATCGCTTCCCACCTCGGGAAGGACGCGCCAGGATCTGGCGCACTTCCTGCCCGGCGCCTTGCGCGCCTCGACAGCGACATCGCCGACGCCGTCAAGCCGGAAGGCCTTTGGTGGTCCCTCGCCGGGGACCAGAGTCGCCTGGCTGGTGCGAAAAACCTCCGCCACATCGAGGCCGTCGAAGGCCGCCATCAGCGCCTCCCCCTTTAGGTAAACCACGGGCGCGGCCTCCAGGGCGCCGCCCAGGCGTTTTTCCCGCCTCTCGATTTCCAGGGCCCCGGTGACTACGCGGGTGACGCGCTCGACAATGCCCCAGCGAGCCGCCTCCGCATCGCTTCTCCAGGCGTCCGGCGTTGGCGGAAACACCCTCAGGCTATTGAAGCCCTCGTTGGGGAACCGGGCCTCCCACGCTTCCTCCATGGTGAAGGGAATGAGCGGCGCCAGCCAGATGGTCAGGCGCTCGAATACCAGATCCATCACCGTGCGACAGGCGCGCCGACGCATCGAGTCGGGCCGGTCGCAATAAAGCGCGTCGCGCCGGATGTCGAAATAGAGGGCTGACAGATCGTTGGAGCAGAAGTCCGCCAAGGGACGAATGACGTCGGCGAAAGCATAGCTCTCGTAGGCGCCGCGCACGGCGGCATCGAGCTCCCAAAGTCGATGCAGGATGTACCGCTCCAAGGGCGGCATTGAATCGGACCCTATGGCCTCGGCGTAACTAAACCCATCCAGGGCCCCCAGCAGGTAGCGGACCGTGTTGCGCAGCTTGCGGTAGGCGTCGACCGTGCTTTGCAGGATGGTGGGGCCGATGCGTTGATCCTCGGCATAGTCGACCAGGGCCGCCCACAGGCGAAGGATTTCCGCCCCGCTCTGGCGGGTGACCGTCTGGGGCTCAACGCTGTTGCCCGCCGACTTGGACATTTTCTCCCCGTTTTCGTCGAGCGTGAAGCCGTGGGTCAGCACGCCATCGAAGGGAGCTCGGCCGCGCGTGGCGGAGGCTTCCAACAGGGAAGATTGAAACCATCCCCGGTGCTGATCGGATCCTTCAAGATACAGATCGGCCGGCCAGCGGGTGTTGGCGCGTCCGTCCAG
>PMOM01000025.1 GCA_003161535.1 Caulobacteraceae bacterium
TTTGGGCGGCGGCTCAACAACGACTACATGGTCGAGGCGGCGAAGATTTCGCAGGTCGCCGGGGCCCCGGTGAAGCTCCTGTGGAACCGATCCGACGATCTGCGCCACGATTTCTATCGACCGGCTGGCTGGCACTTCCTCAAGGCCGGCCTGGACGGCTCGGGCAAGCTGATCGCCTGGCGCGATCATTTCATCACCTTCGGCGCGGCCGACAAGTTCGCCGCCAGCGCCGGGATGAGCGGTACGGAGTTTCCCGCCCGGCTGATCGACAACTGCCTGATCGAGGCGACGCTGATGGCCTGCGGCATCCCCACCGGCGCGCTGCGGGCGCCGGGCAGCAATGCCCTCTCCTTCGTGTTCCAATCCTTCGTCGATGAACTGGCCCATGCCGCGGGCAAGGACCCCGTCGCGTTCCGCCTGGAACTGCTGGGCGCGGCGCGCCCGATCGGCAAGGCCGGCGAGCTCATCTTCGACACCGGCCGGGCGCGCGGGGTGATCGAGCTGGTCGCCCAGATGTCCGGCTGGGGCGCGGCCCTGCCCAAGGGCGAGGGCATGGGGGTCGGTTTCTATTTCAGCCATCGCGGCTATTTCGCCGAGGTGGTCAAGGCCAGGGTGGCGCCCGAAGGCCGGATTACCGTGGAAAAGGTGTGGGTCGCCGGCGATATCGGCAGCCAGATCATCAATCCCACCGGCGCCGAGAACCAGGCCCAGGGCGCGGTCCTCGACGGCCTGGCCGAGGCGCTCGGACAGGAGATCGTCATCGAGGCGGGCGCCGCCACGGCGTCCAATTTCGACGGTTTCCGGCTGCTGCGCATGCCTCAGGCCTGCCCGGTGGAGGTGCGTTTCCTCAAGACCGACAACCCGCCCACCGGCATGGGCGAGCCGGCCCTGCCGCCGGTGGCGCCGGCCCTGTGCAACGCCATCTTCGCGGCCACGGGCCACCGGGTGCGCCGCCTGCCGATCGATACCGCGGCGCTGAAGTGGACGTGATCGCTGCCTCGCGTGGGCGTCTATTCTGAGAGCGCGCCGTCCGGACCGGTGAGTCGCCAGCGGCCCCGGCCCTTGATGAAGGCGGCGTAGTAGCCGGCGAATAGACTCATCACCGCCAGATTGGCGACAAGGCTCATCCGGCCGATGGCGGGATCGGCGAGGTCGGCGACGATCATGGCGCCCAGGGCCGCCAGGCCGAGGATCGGCGCCCAGGGAAACCACGGCATCCGGTAATGGCCAGCGGCCGTCGAGCCGGTTCCGCGCCCGACCAGGGCGCTGACGCAGACGCCGGCGTAGATGACCACGATGCCGGTGGCAGTGAGCACGACCAGAAGGCGCAGGCCCATGAAGCAGGCGCCCGCCGCCAGGGCGCCCATGACCACGGTCGCCACATGAGGCGAGCGAAAGCGCGGATGGATGGCGCGAAAGGCGCGGTTCAAAGGCGCTGGCCACACGCCGTCCCGGCCGGTGGCGTAGAGCTGGCGCGCGTTCTGCAGGGTGACGGCGATCATCGCGTTGACGATGGCCGCGGCGACGCCAAGGCTGACGACTTTGGCGAACAGCGGCCCGGCCGTGGCGATGAAGGCCGACGCCGGCGAAGGCGCGGCGAGGACGGCCGGCAGGTTTGGGGCGCCAATGATCAGCGCCGTGATCGGCAAAGCCTCGCAGATCACACCGATGACCAGGGCCCACAGGATCACCCAGGCGATCCGCCTTGGCGCATCCCGCAGCTCCTCGCCGAAGCACACTGCGGCGCCAAAGCCATTGTAGGCATAGACGGCGCCGGCCGTCGCCACCCCAATCACGGCCAGGGAGACGGGCGCGATGGCGCCGCCGACGCCCACGCCCACCGGATGGACGAGAGCGTGAAACGCCGAGGCATGCGGGTGGGAAAAGCCGACGGCGGTCATGGCCGCCAGCACCAGGATCTCGGTGGCGAGGAAGGCGCCGGTGACCAGGGCGTTGGTGCGGATGTTGAGGATGGCGATCAGTGTCGACAGCGCCACGGCCGCCAGGGCGGCGGCCAGCACGGGCGTTCCGGGGATGGCCACGTCCAGATAGGCGGCCAGGCCGAGCGCGGTGACCGCCTGGGTCAGGGCGCCGCCGACGATGTTGAGACCCAGAGCCATGAATCCCCACGCCGGCCCCAGGACCCTGCCCAAAATCGAGTATTCGGCTCCGCTTAGCGGAAAGGCCGAGGACAGTTCGGCGTAGGCGAGGGCCACCGGGATGCAGACGATCATGGCGACGGCGAAGGCGATCACCGCTCCCGAGCCCGCCTGGGCGATGACGTCCGAGCCGATCACGAACACCGATGCCGCCGGCGTTATGCCCGAAACGGTGAGAAAGAGAGCGCCCGGTCGCCGCATCGCCCTCTCCAGAGGCGGGGCGCGCGGCGGTTCGCCAATGGGCGCCACCGAGGCCGCCACCGGTTAGCGCTTCTCGCTGTCGAGGTGGGCCATCTGAGCGGCGGGATAGCGATCGCCGGCCGCCGACCCCCTTGGCGCCGCCGACTCAAGCGCCGCGAGATCCTCCGGGGAAAGCGTGATCTCCAAGGCGCCCAGCGCCTCGTCCAGTTGGTCGCGCCGCCGCGCGCCGATGAGCGGGATGATGTCGTCTCCCCGCGCCGCCACCCAGGCGATCGCCGCCTGGGCGACGCTGAGACCCCGCGCCCCAGCCACCTTGCGCAAGGCTTCGACCAGGGCGAGATTCCTATCGAGGTTGTCGCCGGAAAATCGCGGGCTGAACTGGCGAAAATCACCGGGCGCCGCTGCACTCTTGCGCCAATGGCCGCTGATCAGGCCGCGCGAAAGGACGCCATAGGCGGTGACGCCGATGCCCAGCTCGCGGCAGGTGGGAAGGATATCATCCTCGACGTTTCGGGAAATCAGCGAATATTCGATCTGCAGGTCGCAGATCGGATGCACGGCGGCGGCGCGCCGCAGGGTGTTTGCGCCGACTTCCGAGAGGCCGATGTGGCGAACGTAGCCCGCCTTCACGGCCTCGGCGATCGCTCCCACGGTGTCCTCGATGGGCACAAGCGGATCGAGCCGCGCTGGGCGGTAGATGTCGATGTGGCCAAGGCCGAGCCGTTGAAGGGAATAGGCGAGGAAGGTCTTCACCGCCGCCGGCCGCGCGTCAAATCCCAACCAGGCTCCGTCCGGGCCGCGCTGGGCCCCGAACTTGACGCTGACCAGGAGGGAGTCACGCGGCGCGCCCTTCAGGGCTTCGGCGATCAGCATCTCGTTGTGGCCCATGCCGTAGAAATCGCCGGTGTCCAGAAGCGTGATTCCGGCGTCAAGGGCCGCGCGCACGGTGGCGATGCTCTCGCCGCGATCCGAAGCGCCGTACATGCCCGACATGCCCATGCAACCCAGGCCAAGAGCCGAGACCTCGGGGCCGGCCTTTCCAAGTTGACGATGGCGCATGTTGAAGGGGTCTCCCATCCGCGGGCCGCGCACAGCCTATCACGCCGCCGGGCCAGTGGCCGACTCTCTCCGCGCCCGATAGAGGTCATGATCAGGCGTCCGGCGCCGAGGCCCGCCGTGCGTGAGGAAAGAAGCCGTTGAGCGTTTCAGAGGGTCTCTACCAGCGCGCCCGCACCCGCCTTGGCAAGGTCAGCGTCTCCACCAAGCTCTTCCAGGCGGTGGGGGCCCTGCCCGAAGCCTTGAAGAACTTCGCCTTCGGAACCTTCCTGCTGTTCTACTACAATCAGGTCCTTGGCCTGAACGTGTTCAAGGCTTCGGTGGCCATCGCCGTCGCCCTGACCATCGACGCCGCCGTCGATCCCCTGATCGGCTCGTTCTCCGATGGCTTGAAGACTCGGCTCGGCCGCCGGCACCTGTTGATGTACCTCTCGGCGGCGCCCATCGGGCTGGGCCTGTTTCTGGTCTTCTCGCCGCCGGCCGGCCTGCCGGAAAATCTGCTGCTCGCGTGGCTCTTCGCCACGGTGGTGTTCACCCACGTTTCCATGAGCCTCTTCGTGGTGCCCTGGACGGCGCTCTATGCGGAGTTTTCCGACGACTATGACGAGCGCACCAGCATCGTCACCTGGCGTTATGCCGTGGGCTGGCTGGGCTCACTGGCCTTCATCACCTCGACCTGGCGGTTCATCTTCGCCAGCACCCCAGCCTACCATCCCGGCCAGCTCAATCCCGGCGCCTACGGTCACTTCGCGGCGGTCCTGGCCATCGTGGCGACAGCGGCGGTATTGCTCACCACCGCCCTCACCCAACGCGAGATTCCGTTCCTGCTGCAGCCGGTGAACCCGACGCCGCGCTTTAGCCTGAGGCGCGTGTGGCGCGACGTGGCCAGCACCTTCGTCAACCGCGACTTCCTGGTCCTCTTCGCCGGCGCCCTGCTCTACGCCGGCATCACCGGCACCACCGACAGCTTCGGCCTCTATGTGAACACCTATTTCTGGGGCCTGGCCCCCGAACAGCTGCAATGGTTCCCCCTGGGCATCGTCGGGGCCTTCGCCGCCTTCTTCAGCCTGGGATTCATGGAACGGTTGTTCGACAAGAAGCTGGTCCTTCTCGGCAGCTTCGCCCTCTTGATGATCGACGGCGTCACCGTGATCGGCCTTCGCCTGCTGCATGTCCTGCCGCCCAACGGCTCCCAAGGTCTCCTGCTCATCCTGGTCGGCAACGAGATCTTTCGCACCTGGCTTGGCACGGTTCTGGGCATCATGTTCGCCTCGATGCTGGCCGACACCATCGATGTGCAGGAACTGATCACCGGCCGGCGCCAGGAAGGCGTGTTCGCCGCCGCCCTGGCCTTTTCTGGCAAGGCCACTCACGGGGTGGGCGCCATCGTCGCCGGCTTTCTCCTGGGTGAGGTGGTGAATTGGCCGTCGCGGGCCACCCCGCACGCCATCGATCCGCACCTTGTCACCCGCCTGGGCCTGGTGGCCGGCGTCCTGGTCCCCCTGGCGTTGATCCTGCCCTTCCTGCTGGGCACGCGCTACCGCATCACCCGCCAGGGGCATGAGGTCACCCGCGAGGAGCTCAATCGGCGGCGGGCGGGGGTGTTGGCGAACTAAATCCGCGCTGCTTTGGGTCATGCGACTTTAGCACGGTCTCGAACCTGTCCCGCAGGGGGACAAAGTGGTGGTGCTGTCAGACCAATGGCAACATGTCTCCGGTCGGCGAGGAAAACCCAAAGATGAGGTGGCGCTCCTGGTTGAAGTGATTTTGGATTGAACGGTGGACCGAGACGAACTTTTGGAGTGTTTTCATCCTCCGGGATCGGAGCGAGGCCACCTTGGACGCTCGGCCGCCGAGAAGAGGCATAGGATGAAGGTCGCTCAGCCGCGCGACGGCAAAGACCGGAACGCCGCGAGCGCAGTGGATCTCCCCCTCGCCGGCCTCCGCGTCCTGGACCTGACGCTGGCGCGCGCCGGGCCGACCTGCGTACGGCACCTGGCCGACTGGGGCGCGGACGTGATCGCGGTGCTGCCGCCGGGCGGGGGGCGCGACGTGATCGGCCGCGACGGGTTCGACTTCCAGAACCTGCACCGCAACAAGCGCTTCATCAGCCTCGACCTGAAGACCGAGCAGGGCCACGCCGCCTTCCTCAAGCTCGCCGAGCGCGCCGACGTGCTGGTGGAAAACATGCGCGCGCCGGTGAAGCATCGGCTGAAGGTGGCCTACGAGGACCTGAAACCGATCAATCCGCGTCTGGTCTACGGCTCGATCAGCGGCTTCGGCCAGGACGGCCCCTACGCCGCGCGGGCCGGCGTCGACCAGATCGTGCAGGGCTCGGGCGGCCTGATGTCGATCACCGGCGAGCCGGGGCGCGGACCGATGCGGGTGGGGATCGCGATCTCGGACGTCACCGCCGGCACCCTGCTGGCGCTGGCGATCATGATGGCGCTTTACGACCGTCAGCGCACTGGCGAGGGCCGCTATGTCCACACCTCGCTGTTGGAATCGCAGATCTTCCTGCTCGATTTCCAGGCCGCCCGTTGGCTGATGGCCGGCGAAGTCGCCGGACAGATGGGCAACGATCATCCGACCATCGCACCGATGGGCGTCTTCCCCGCCGCCGACGGGCCGATCAACATCGCCGCCTCCACTCCTGCCCAGTTCACGCGGTTCTGCGAGGCGGCCGGCCGTCCCGACTGGCTGGAGGACGAGCGGTTCGCCAGCACGCGGCGTCGCATCGAGAACCGCGCGGCGCTCAACGCGGCCATCTCCGAGGAAACCCGCAAACGCCGCGCCGCCTGGTGGGTCGAGCGGCTGGAGCAGGCCGGCATACCGTGCGGTCCGATTCTGACCGTCGACCAGGTGTTCGAGGATCCGCAGGTGAAGCACCTCGGCATGGCGACGCCGGTGAACCATCCCCGGCTGGGCGAGACGGAGATGGTGGCGAGTCCGATCAACATGGAGGGGCTCGAAACCGGCGTGCGCCAAGTCGCCCCGCTCACGCCCGGCGATACAGACGACGTGCTGGGCGAGATCGGCTACTCAGCGGACCAGATCGCCGCGATGCGCGCCGAAGGGGTCATCTGACGGCGGCACACAAATCAAGTGGGAGGTGAACGCGATGGATCTGGGCGTCGAGAAACTGATCGGCCGCAAGGAAGGCGCGATCGGCTGGATGATCTTCAACAATCCCGAGCGCCGCAACGCCGTCTCGCTCGACATGTGGCGGGCGATCCCTGACGTGCTGACCGCGTTTGAGGCCGACCCCGAGGTGCGGGTGGTGGTGTTCGCCGGGGCGGGCGACCGCGCATTCGTCTCCGGGGCCGACATCTCCCAGTTCGAGGCCGAGCGCCACGATGCGACCGCTGAGGCGGGCTACTCGAAAGCGTCGGCGGCGGCCAGCGCGGCCATGGCCGGGATCTCCAAGCCGACCATCGCCATGATTCGCGGCTATTGCATCGGCGGCGGCCTGGCGGTGGCGTTGACCTGCGATCTGCGCATCTGCACCGAGGACTCGCGCTTCGCCATCCCGGCGGCGCGGCTGGGCCTCGGCTACGGCTTCGGCGGCATCAAGCTGCTGATCGACGTGGTGGGGCCGGCCATCGCCAAAGAAATCCTGTTCACGGCCCGCCAGTTCTCCGCCGAGGAGGCGCTGCGCATCGGCCTGGTCAACCGGGTCGCGACGCGAGATCAGTTGGAGCCGCTGGTGCGCGAATACGCCGCCATGATCGGCGCCAACGCACCGCTGACCATCCGCGCCGCCAAGATCGCCGCCCGCGAAGCCCTGCGCGACCCGGAGAAGCGCCGCCTCGCCGACGTCGAAGCCGCCGTCGCCGCCTGCTTCGACAGCGCCGACTTCAAGGAAGGCCGCACCGCGTTCATGGAAAAACGGCCACCGGCGTTTCGGGGAGCTTAGACACCTAGCCCGTGTCGCTGCGCATCCCGTGGCAACCGAGACTGTACCGACGACACGGCCGCGATAGGTCGGTTTTCGCCGTTGGCGCTTCGCGGTGGACTGGGTGGTGGAGCCGAGGGGAATCGAACCCCTGACCTCCTCATTGCGAACGAGGCGCTCTACCATCTGAGCTACGGCCCCTTCCCGTGGTCGGGAGGACGGCGGAGATAAGGGACCCGCCGCATCGAAGTCAAGAATGGGCCGACGGCCCGGTCCGCCCCGCCCCGCCTTGCGCCGGCCGGGGCGCGCGGATACGAAATGGCGCGGATAACGGCGGGGCGACCATGGACGCGATTCTCAACTTCCTTGACTTCATCATCCAGACGCTTCTGAGCCTGATCGTGTGGGTGATTGTCGCCTACGCCATCTTGAGCTGGCTGATCAGCTTCGAGATCATCAATCTGCGCAACCGCTTCGTCTATCGCATCTCGCGGTTCCTGGAGGCGGTGGCCAATCCGTTGTTGAGGCCCTTCCGGCGCATCCTACCGACCATGGGCGGGCTGGATTTCTCCCCGATCATCCTGTTTGTCGTCATCGGCGGCGCGCAGCGATATCTCATTCCGCCCTTGTTCGCCTGGCTGCACAGCCTCGTCGGCGCCCCCGCCGCCGTCTAGCATCGCCACCCCGTGCGGAACGATCGGGCGGGGTTCGCGCGTTAGGAGAAGTGCGAACTCTTAAGAGGACCACACCTTGGACGTGTCCACGGGCGCGATAGACGGCGAGCTTGATCGCTCAACCGCGCCGCCGGCCTCGTCCGGGAGCCGGTTTTCGCCGCGCCTGCGCTGGGGCGCGGCGATCGGCGGAGCAATGATCCTGGCGCTGATTGTTTTTGTCCTTCTTTTCCAGTGGAACTGGCTGCGCGGCCCCATGGCCCGAGCCATCTCCGACAACCTGCACCGGCCTGTGACCATCGCCGGCAATCTCGAGGTCCATCCCTGGTCGTGGACGCCCCTCGTCGTCCTCAACGATGTGACCGTCGGCAACCCGCCCTGGGCCGGCCCAGGACTCATGGCCCGCGTGCCGCGGCTGAGCGTGCGGGTGAAGCTTCTGCCGCTGCTGGGCGGCAAGCTGGACATGCCGCTGGCGGTGGCCAGCGCCCCGCAAGTGTTCCTGCTGCGCGCGCCCTCGGGTCTGGCCAACTGGGACTTCACCAACGGCAGGAGAACCCGGCCGCCGGCGCCGCCGGTCATCAGCCATCTGATCATTTCGCAAGGGATGCTGCGCTACGGCGATCCGGGACGGCGAATCAGCTTCGCGGGCGGCTTCTCCGACGAGGAGCGGGCGGGGTCCGCGCAGCCCGGGGCGGCGATGATCATGGGCGCCCTTCTCGTCGCCAATCCGGCGTGGGCCGGGACCGACCCCCTGGCGCGGGCGCCGCGGCTGGTGGTGCGCATGGAGCTCCTGCCCCTGCTGCATCGCCAGCTGGTCATTCCCCTGGTGCAAGCCGATCGGCCCGACATTCGTCTGCTGCGCGACGCCGCGGGGCGGGCCAATTGGTCGAGCGGCGCCCCCAACACCAAGCCCCTGAAGCTGCCGCCGATCAGTCACCTGATCATCACCGACGGGGCCCTTCGTTATAACGACGCGCGCCGGCGACTGAACTTTGTCGGCACGATCTCGTCCAACGAGCAGGCGGCGGGTTCCGGGCGGGGTAATTTCCGTCTCGACGGCCACGGACTGCTGAACGGCGCGCGGCTCGTGGCGCGCGTCACTGGCGGACCGCTGGTCAATGTCGATCGCACCCGCCCCTATCTTTTCGACGCCCGCATAGAGGCCGGGCCGACGCGGGCCACCCTCGCCGGCCAGTTCGCCCATCCCTTCGACTTTGGCCAGATGTCCGGACAATTCGGCGTCAGCGGCCCCGACTTTGCCGATCTCTTCACCCTGACCGGTCTGGCGTTGCCCAGCACCCCGCCCTATGACCTGGGGGGCGGCTTTGGCCGATCCGAGGCGGTCTACGCCTTTCGCGGCATTCACGGCCGGGTGGGCCAGAGCGACCTTTCCGGCGCCCTGACCGTCAATGACACCAGCGGCAGGCCCTTTGTCACCGCGGATTTGGCCTCGAGGAGGCTGCTGCTGGCCGACTTGGCGGCGGTCGTCGGCGGAGTGCCGAAACACGCGGCCGGCCACCCGTTGTCTCCGTCCCAGAAGATCATGGCCGCCAAGCTCAAGGCCGAGCACCGGATCCTCCCCGACGCCCATCTGGCCGTGGACCGAGTGCGCGGCATGGACGCCAGGCTGGTCTATCACGCTCAGAGTGTACAGGCTGGCAAACCGGCGATTTCGGCCCTATCGCTGAATCTGGTCCTCGACCATGGGGTGATCACCATCAATCCCCTCGACGTCACCCTGCCGCAGGGCCGTCTGGCGGGAATGATCCGCATTGACGCAAGCAGGGCCACTCCCAGCGAGGCGATCGATTTGCGTCTGACCAACGCCCGGCTTGAGACCCTGGTGGCGCGCCGCGGCGCCAATCCACCGCTGGAGGGCGGCCTCTACGCCCACGCCAGACTCTCCAGCATTGGAGATTCGGTCAGGGCGGCGGCGGCGGCGGCGGACGGGGAAGTCACCATGGCCATCCCGAGCGGCGAGATCCGCCAGGCCCTGGCCGAACTCTTGGGCATCGATGTCACCAAGGGCCTGTTCCTCCTCATCTCCAAGAACCAGGGCGAGACGCCGATCCGCTGCGCGGTGGCCGATTTTCGCGCGCAAAAAGGGGTGCTGACCGCCCAGCGCTTCGTGCTCGACACCGGCGTCGTCCTCGCCCAGGGCAGCGGCCACATCGATCTTCGCAATGAGACCCTGGATCTAGCTCTGGACGGCAAGCCCAAGAAATTCCGTCTGGTGCGCATCGATGCGCCGATCACCATCAAGGGCAGCCTGCTAAGTCCCAAGTTCGGCGTCGACATCGCCAAGGCCGCGCCCCAGGCCCTGCTCAGCGTCGCCGTCGGCGTGCTGGCGGCCCCGCTGGCGGCCATTCTGCCGTTTGTCACGCCGGGCACGGCCAAAGACGCCAACTGCCCCGCCCTGCTGGCCCAGGCCTCCGATCGCGGCGCGCCGGTCGCCGTCGCCCGCAGACGCTAACAGCTAGGCGCGCCCCACGCCTTGCCTCCGCCTCCGCTCGGGGGTAGCAAGCCCGTCCGCTTACCTTCTAGGAGAGTTGCAAGATGGGCTACCGGGTCGCCGTGGTCGGCGCCACCGGCGCCGTGGGGCGCGAAATGCTCAATATCCTCGAGGAACTCGCCTTCCCCGTGGACAAGATTCACGCCATCGCCTCGCGCAAGTCCCTGGGTGTTGAGGTTGGCTGGAAGGCCGGCGTCGTCAAGTGCCAGGACGTCGCCCAATTCGATTTTTCCAGCGTCGATGTGGTGCTGATGAGCGTCAACGCGGCCTTCTCCCGCGAGTGGGCGCCAAGGATCGCCGCCGCCGGCCCGATCGTGATCGACAATTCCTCGGCGTGGCGATTGGACCCCGACGTGCCGCTGATC
>PMOM01000211.1 GCA_003161535.1 Caulobacteraceae bacterium
CGGCGCTGCTCGGTCATGCGCATGCCTTTCTCTATGCAGAGTTTCTCCAGTCGTTCCAAGGCGTCGCTCCACTCGGCATCGGTTGCCAAGACCATAGGCGCGCGGGCTTCATCTGTTAAGGTCGAGACGCCAGACCAGGGCCGACATCGGGGCCGAGCCCCGCCGCTCGTAGTAGCCGCGGCGCTCGCCAATCTGGACAAACCCTTGGCCTTCGTACAGCGCCTGGGCGGCGAGGTTGTCAGCCGCCACCTCAAGGAAGATCGCCCGGGCTCCAGCCGCCGTGACCGCTCCCCTCACGGCCCGCAAGAGCGCCGCCGCTACACCCCGCCGACGGCGATGCGTCCGGGTGGCCAAGGTGAGAATCTCCGCCTCGTCGGCGGCCAGGCGGCAAAGGATGAAGCCGCTCAAGGCCTCTTGCTCCGCCACCGCGAAACCGAAACCCCGGGGGCTGGCCAGCAAAATAGCGATCTCACTGGCGCTCCAGGGCGCTTCAAATGATTGGGCGTGGATGGTCGCCATGTCCGCGGCGTCGCCGGCCAGGGCGGGTCGCAGGATCATGGCGCGTCGGTCTGCATCGCCTTGGGGCGGGCGTCGGGCGGACGCAGATAAAGGGGCCGAGGCGCTTCCACGATTGCCCGGGCCGCCAGCAACGCCACGGCTTCGGGAGCGGGCGCCGAAAAACTGATGCACCGCGCCTCGGGCATGGCGTCCGCCAGCAGTGTCGCGCCTGGACCGATGAGGGTGTAGGCGCCCAGATCAGAACGATCAGCCAGCCGTGCTCCGGCCGTCGCCAGCGGAAGAATGTCAGGCATGGTCACCATCCCCGCGCGATCGAAGATCTGCAGGTAGATATTTCCGCGCCCTGCATCGACGACGGCGACGCGGACTCCCTCTGACTTGGCGCTCGCCGCAAGCGCCTCCAGCGTCCCAACGCCCACGCAGGGGATATTCAAGGCCAAGGCCAAGCCCTTGGCGAAGGCGAGGCCAACCCTCAGTCCGGTGAAGGAGCCTGGTCCGACGGTGACGCCGACGCGGCCCAGGGCGTCAAAGGCTAGACCTGCCTCGGTCATGGAATCGCGCACCATTGGCGCCAAGCGCTCCTGATGGCCCCGCGTCATCGACTCGGATTGGCTGGCGATCAAACGATCGCCGTCGAGAATGGCGAGCGAGCAGGTGGCGAGGCAGGTGTCCAGGGCGAGGGTGATCACACGCAATCACGCTTGCGATGGGACGACCGCACCCTTGCTATACCACCTTGCATACGTCTTCGAAGCTGTGGCGCGGAAGGCGACCGAACAGATTTTCATCGGTCCCGTAACCCAGCGAGCAGAGGAAGTTGGACTTGATCTTCGTGCCCGCGAAGAACAGGGCATCGACCTTGCTGTTGTCGAAGCCCGACATCGGGCCGCAATCGAGGCCCAGCGAGCGGGCCGCGATGATCAGATAGGCGCCCTGCAGAGAGCTATTGCGCAGAGCCACGATCTCGGTCGCCACCGGATCGGTGAAGCTGTCCTTCATCTTCGGCGCGTGCGGGAAAAGCTTGGGCAGGGTTTGCGGGAAATCGAGGTCGTAGCCGATGATCACGGTCGCCGGCGCGGCCTTGATCTTCGCCTGATTGCCGGGTGAGGCGACCGAGGCCAGTTTCTCCTTCGATCCTGGGCTGGTCACGAATATGAAACGCGCCGGCATCGAGTTGGCCGCCGTTGGCCCGAACTTGGCCAGATCATAGATTTCGCGAAGCAGACTCTCAGGAAGCGGGTCGCGCTGCCAACCATTGCGCGTGCGCGCTGTGCGGAAAATGCGATCCAATGCGGGATCATCAAGGCGAGCGGTCATGTGGAGCTCCCAGGATACAATGATCGACTAGAAGGGAAGGGGGCGCGCCTCGATAGGGTCAGAGCGCCTGCTCGACCCGGGTCACTTCGGGCACATAGTGGCGCAGCATGTTTTCCACCCCCGCCTTCAGCGTCGCCGACGAAGAAGGGCAGCCGGCGCAGGCGCCGCGCATGTGCAGCCACACCACGCCGGTGTCGGGCTCGAAGCGGGAGAACAGAATGTCGCCCCCGTCCTGGGCTACGGCCGGGCGGATGCGGGAGTCCAGCAAATCCTTGATTTCTTGGACAATGTTCGCGGCGTCGCCCTCGTAAACGGTTTGATCCGCAGCTTCGCTCCCGCCGTCGAGGATCAGAGGCTCGCCGGCGGTGAAATGATCCATGATGGCCGCCAGGATGGGCGCCTTGAGGTGCGACCAGTCGCGCTTTTCGTCCTTGCTGACGGTCAGAAATTCCTGGGCGAAGAAGACCCGCGTCACGCCATCGATGTCGAACAGAGCGGAGGCCAGGGGAGAGGCCCGCGCCACGTCGCGATCATCAAACTCGCGCGTTCCCTCGGCCAACAGCTCGCGGCCCGGCAGGAATTTCAGCACAGCGGGGTTGGGTGTGGTTTCGGTCTGGATGAACATGCGGGTCTCCGTCGGCTGCTAGATGGCGAGCCTCGCGGACGGGCGCAAGCTTACGCCACCGACTATCCGGGGCCGAAGCCGACGATGCGCTTGGTCTCCTCAAGGATCGGAGCGGCGATGGCGCGCGCCTTTTGCGCGCCTTCCTGCAAGATGTGATCGATCTGCGCCGGATCGGACAACAGCCGGCGCATTTCGGCTCGAAAGGGCGCCAAGGTCTGCACCAGGGCATTCGCCAAGGCCGGTTTGAAACTCTGTCCAAAACCCTGCCCCGCGTAGCGCTGTAGCACTTGCGCCGGCGTCTCGCCGGCTAGGGCCGCGAACAGGCCCACGAGGTTGTCGGCCTCGGGGCGGTCCTTCAGATCTTCGATACTCTCGGGCAGAGGCAGGGGATCGGTCTTGGCGCGGCGGATCTTGGCGGCGATGACGTCGGCATCGTCGGTGAGGTTGATCCGCGACTGATCCGATGGATCGGACTTGGACATTTTGACAGTTCCGTCGCGCAGGGACATCACTCGCGCCCCGGGCCCGGCGATGAGCGGTTCGATCAAGGGAAAGAATCCCGGCGCCTCGAAATCATGGTTGAACTTGGCGGCGATGTCGCGGGTCAGCTCAAGATGTTGTTTCTGGTCTTCGCCCACTGGCACGTGGGTGGCTTTGTAGAGCAGGATGTCGGCGGCTTGGAGCACCGGATAGGTGTAAAGTCCAACACTCGCCCGCTCTTTGTGCTTGCCGGACTTCTCCTTGAACTGGGTCATCCGGTCGAGCCAGCCCAGGCGCGCAACGCAGTTGAAAATCCACGCCAGCTGAGCGTGTTCGCCGACCGCCGACTGGGGAAAGATGATCGCCTTGTTGGGATCGACGCCGGCGGCGATATAGGCCGCCGCGATCTCGCGGGTCTGAGCGGCTAGAGCCTTGGGATCCTGCCAAGCGGTGATGGCGTGCAGGTCCACCACGCAAAAAAGGCACTGCATCTGGTTCTGCAGGGCGACGAACTTCACCAGGGCCCCCAGATAGTTGCCCAGGTGAAGGGCCCCCGACGGTTGCACGCCGGAAAAAACGCGCTTGGGCAAAACCTCGGCCGCCAATGTGGGAATGGTCATGGAGTCGGCTCTAAGCCTGCGGAACGAGCGCCAGAGCCCGCCCTATAAGCTTGGGTGGGCCACGGCAAGGGCGAGCATTCATGTCACCGCGCCGAGCTCGCCCTGGCCCTTTGCAGGCGCCCTTGAGCGGGCCTGGCGTCCGCCGCATCGAGCACCTCCATCAGACGGGCGCGCACCGCCGCGGCCCGATCGGGATTGGTCAGTTTGCCGCCTTTGGCGTCGACGACATAGAAGGCGTCGACCGCCCGCTCGCCGTAGCTATCCACATGCGCCGACTGAATGGAAAGGTTCGATTCCGACAAGGTCCGGGCCAGGGCCTCAAGCAGGCCAGGCCGGTCGCGGCCCGAGGCCTCGATCACTGTGGCGTCCTGCGAGGCGTCGTTGTCGATGGCGACGCTGGAGGCGATCGAAAAGGCCGAGGCCCGGCCCATATCCGCGCTCGGGCGAGATTCGCGCGGGATGTCGCGCTCACCGCGTGCGGCGCCTTCCACGGCTTCAACCAGGCGGCCGAGCAGGCGTGGATTGTCGTCGCCGAATGGCTGACCGGCNNCCGCCGAACCGCGCAATGCTCAAAGCCAGGTCCGCGAAAAGTCCGCGTCTGTCTTTGGCGGCGATGACGACTTCGGCGGCGGTGCGGTCGACGCGGATTTGCGCCTCCGCCGCCGCGCCGCCGCGTTCGCCCGCCCG
>PMOM01000140.1 GCA_003161535.1 Caulobacteraceae bacterium
AGGGCTTCGGCGCCCTTGGTGGCCGCCGTTACCGATGCGACGACCGCGTCCAGATTCTTCTTGGAGTGGACGTTGAGTTCGGACATGGCGGCCATGGATTTTTCGACGGATTCCTTGAATGCATTGGCGCCGGACGTGGCGATATGTTCGGCGGCGGTCTTTTTGGCTTCGGCGTTGGCGGTCATGATCGGAATTTCCTCAAAAGTGTAGGTCAAAACGGGATGTGGCGAACGTCGTATTTTCATGTTGCATTGCGATAGTCAAGCGATTTATTGTGCGACGCAGCATTTTTCTACGCTTCCCATTTCGAAGACTGGCGAAGAGACGGGCGCGGCCATCAAGAGTTGTTTACCTTTGGGCAATAGGGACAACGTCATGGTAAGGTGACCCACGACAGCGGTGCTGGAGCCGCTTTTTTGTGAGTTGCCGGAAACCCAGCCCATGTTCGCATTTACCCGCCGATTTGCCCGTATCGCCGCCGCGTGCGCCCTGGTCTTCGCCGCCGCCGCGCCGGCCACCATGGCGTCGGCCCAAGCNNGATGCCCGGTCGGGCGAGATCCTCTATTCGCAGCGCGCCGACAGCATTCGGTACCCCGCGTCGGTCACCAAAGTCATGACACTCTATCTCGCGTTCGAGGCGCTCGCTTCAGGCCGATTGCATCTAAACGATCTGGTGGTGGTGTCTCCCCTCGCCGCCGCGCAGCCGGCCACCAAACTAGGCCTCCGAGCGGGTGAGACGATCAGGGTGGAGGACGCCATGGACGCGATGGCCGTTCACTCCGCCAATGATATGGCCGTCGCCATGGCCGAAAAAATCGGCGGCACCGAGTCGCGCTTCGCCGCCTTGATGACGCTCAAGGCCCAGCAACTGGGCATGGTGAACACCCGATACGTTAACGCCAACGGTCTGCCGGACAACCGTCAAGTGACCACCGCGCACGACCTGGCGATCCTTACGCGCGCGGTCTTGCGGGACTATCCGCAATACTACAGCTTCTTCAGTCAGCAACAGTTCAGCTACCGGGGCAAAACATATTTTAATACCAATCACTTGCTGGGGAAGATGCCGGGAGTGGACGGGCTAAAGACCGGGTTTACCAATGCCGCCGGTTTCAATCTGGCTGCTTCGGCCATGCGCAATGGTCATCGCTTGATCGCCGTGGTCATGGGCAGTTCGTCCGGCGCGGTCCGCAACGCCAACGTCGAAGGGCTGCTTTTGACGGGATTCGACGTCATGCAACGCCGTGACCGCGGCGAGACGGTCCTGGCGACGCAGAATCTCTTCGAGCCGGGGCCGTCGTACTACGCGGCGGGCTCCAGTCGTTCGCTGGAACAAGGCGATGCCGATGACCCCATTGATGTCGTGCTCACGCGCAACACCGAACGGCCAGGCGCAATGACGGTGTCCAGTTCGATGGCCGCGGCCAAGTTCGCCGACGCCACCAGCCGCCAAGCGGCCAGGACAAACCCGAGCGAGGCCCGGCATTGGTGGGTGCAAGTCGGTCAGTTCAGGAGCCGTGGCGCCGCCAGGTCACAGATTGAAGCGATTTCGCGCCGCTTCGCCCGTGTGTTTGACAACGCCGAAGGCGCGGTCGACGGCGGGGGTAGAGTGTATCGGGCTCGTTTCTTCGGCCTGAGCGAATCGGGCGCCAGGGAGGCCTGCTCAGCGGTTAGAAGCCGCGGTATCCCCTGTGTCGCGGGGGCGCGCGCCTAAGTCATCATTCGATCAATCGGGCGCGCGCCACATTGAGTTGAGCGGCAAGACCGCTTGAGCCACCGTGATCGGGGTGAGCGCGTTGCATCAGTCTGCGGTAAGCAGCCTCGATCTCCGGCCGGCTAGCGTCTGCGCCCACACCGAGGATGGCGCGGGCCTCCTGCGGGCTCATCGACCCGCCTGACGACGAGCGGGGCTTCGCCGAACCAGACCCGAGCCGCGAGCGCAACGCCGCGCTCTGGACAAGGTAAACCGACAGAGCCAAGAAGACCGGGCTGGCCATCCACAGTCCACGCAGGCCGCATACAACCGCCCCCGCCGCGGTCAGGGCCGCGAGCAGGGCGCGGGCGACTCGTATCCGCCCGCTGTCCCGCCCGGGCCTTCGACCCGCCCAGATAAGCAAGGCCAGAAGAGCCGCCCCGAGAGCGAGGAAAATCATGTTCGGGCCACGCTACTCCGCCGCGACGGACCCGCCGAACGCGTCGACGAGCCTCAATTCATGCAGCAGCACGCGCAATTCCTGGCGCGCGGCGACATGGGCCAGGGACACCTGCACCGGGCGCACCGTTCGTGACAGATCGCTCACCGTCAAGCCGAAGGGAAACAGCTCGCGATAGATCACCCGGTCGCGCAATCCTGCGATGGCCCGAAACCCGATCCGCCGCGAAAGCGTGGCGACGCGCTCGTCCACCCGGCGTCGATTGCGCGCTTCCACCGGCGCCAAGCGATTGCGCAAAACCACCCAATCGATCGGCCTGCCCCGCGCAACAGCCCGTCTCTTGCGCGCCTCCCACACCGTCTCGGCGTAAAGGCTCGGGCGCATGATCTCCAGGGTGACAGGATCGACGACGCCCAGCATGTCGAAATCTACAAAGCTGTCGTTCATCGGCGTGACAATCAGATCAGCGCCCTGGTGAGCGGCGCGGGATAAATCGGTGTCCGCGCCGGGTGTGTCGATGACGATGACGTCGACATCCGTAGCCATTGCCCCCGCTATGTCGTCAACATCAATGACTCGCGGCAGGCTCGGCTGCGGCAGGATTGCGCCCTCAGCCCGCGCCCATGCCAAGCGATTGGCGAAGAAGTGCGCCGTGGATTGTTGCCGAACGTCCAAATCAATGACCGCGACTTGGACCCCCTCATGCAATAGCGAAGTTGCAAGGTGCACCGCGACGGTGGATTTGCCCGCCCCGCCCTTTTCATTGCCGATCACGATGATGCGCGCCTGCGGCACCGATACGCCTCTCGCTTTCCAGCGGGACCCGCAACTAAGGCCGCCGCCCTTCCTGGGCGTCCTTGCGTCAAGGCCACGCGCCGCGCAAGAGCGGCTGGACCGCGGGGTCGGCCTCGGCCATAAGCCGGCGCGATCAAAGGCGCCCCATGATCAACATTTGCAGTCCCCAAAGCCCGCCCATCGTTCGCAGCATTACGGAACTTCGCGCCTTGACGGGCGCATGGCGCGCGGCCGACCAGCGCGTGGCCCTGGTTCCCACCATGGGCGCTTTGCACGAGGGTCACCTCTCCCTGGTTCATCTGGCTCGCCGGCAAGCCTCCAAGGTGATCGTCAGCCTGTTCGTCAATCCAGCCCAGTTTGGACCAGGGGAGGACTTCCAATCCTATCCGCGGGACGAGGCCCTGGATGCCCAGATTCTCGCCGCGGTCGGTTGCGATCTGCTCTATGCGCCAAGCCCCGCCGCAATCTATCCGCCCGGTTTCGTCACGACCGTCACGGTAGGCGGTCTGACAGACTTCATGGAAGGCGCGACCCGACCAGGACATTTCTCGGGCGTGACCACCGTGGTCGCCAAGCTCATCATCCAATGCGCGCCCGACGTCGCGGTGTTTGGTGAGAAGGACTACCAGCAATTGCAAATAATCAGACGTCTGGCGGCGGATCTCGATCTGCCGGTGGAGATCATCGCGGGCCCCATCGCGCGCGATCCCGATGGCTTGGCGCTATCATCGCGCAACGCCTATCTAACCCCCCAGCAGCGAACCATTGCGCCAACGCTCAATCGCGCCTTGCAAGTCGCCGCCCGCGCAATGGCCGTAGGAGTCCCGGCCCCGGTCGCGGAAGCGGACGCCCGGCGCATCCTGGAAGTCGCCGGATTCGACGCCGTCGACTACATCGAGGCGCGCTCGGCTGACACTCTAGAGCGACTCGCTGGTGTGGTAAGCGTTCCAGCTCGCCTCTTGGCGGCCGCCAGATTGGGCCGCGTCCGGCTCCTGGACAACGCGCCGATCTGAACTGCGCGCTACCAGGCGCCCATCTGACGCAATTGCCGCGCGAGCGTCGTGGGCATCACCCCACCGCCTTGCCCGATCTCCAAGTCGGGGGGCGCATCAGCGACCGCCAGATAACGCCAGCCTTGAAAGGCGCGCCGTGGCGTGGGCGCGGTGAGCACAAGCGTCTCATCCAGAATCATTTCACACCGCTTGGCGGGCCCCGCGCCGATCGTGTCCACCGCCAAAATGCGTTGCCGCGATAGAATGAAGCCCTTGTAAACCCGATAGATTGAGCCGCCGGCCACTAGCTCGGCCGCCCGCCTGGGGGTCTGGCGCGTGCGCAATATCCAAGGCTGGCTGGCGCCGCTTGAGACTTGCCTCCAGGCCAGTAGTTCTTCGACCGTATCGCAGCCGACACAGAGCTTAATGAGGTGGAGCGGCATGGACTCTCATCCGCTCGCGCGTAGCCGCGCCAGGGTTGCGCCCTCGGCGACCTGATCGCCTTGAGAGACCATCACTTCGGTCACCTCGCCTTGCGCGGGGGCGACCAGGGCGTGCTCCATTTTCATGGCCTCCAGGACAATCAGAGTCTGGCCCGCCGTCACTGCCGCCCCAGCCGCCACGGCCACCGCTACGATACGGCCGGGCATAGGCGCGCGGATGACTCCATCGCCCAGCACCCCAACGTTCAGGCGGTCGGCTTGGCGCAACGCCGTCACGCAGAGCGCCGCGCCGCCATCGAACACAATGACCTCGTCCTTTCCCCCAGTCGAAAAGGCCGCGGGAGCGTCGAAATCAAAAGCCAGATCCATGGCCAAGTCATTCACATAGACCAGGGCGGAATTCACAGGCGCGGCGTTCAGGCGAAGGCCCGTGGCGCCGCTTGCCGCCAGCCAGGGGGAATGCGCCTCGCCATCGCTTTCCGTCGCCGCGAGCCGGCCCGCCAGCGCCACCGCGGAGGGCGAGACTGTGGGGGGTGGCGAATGGGTCAAACTCTCCAGCCTCGCCTGAATGAAACCGGTGTCCACCTTGCCAGCTAGGAAATCAGCATCGCCAACGCATCGAGCCAAAAAGGCGGCGTTGGTCTTCACCGGCCACACCTCCACCCCGCGACAGGCGTCGGCCAGACTCTGTGCGGCCGCTTCGCGTGAATCGGCATGGGCGATCAGCTTGGCGATCATCGGATCGTAGAAAGCGGTGATTTCGCCGCCCTGCTCCACTCCGGAGTCGATGCGAACAGAACTCGGCAAACGGAAATGCGTCAGCGACCCGGTCGACGGCAAGAAGCCGTTGGCGGGATCTTCGGCGTACAGGCGCGCCTCGATGGCGTGACCGCTCATTGCGATGGCATCTTGGGCAAGTGGAAGAGGTTCCCCAGACGCCACGCGCAGTTGCCATTCCACCAGGTCAAGTCCGGTGATCGCCTCGGTGACTGGGTGTTCCACCTGCAGGCGGGTGTTCATTTCCATGAACCAGATGCGGTCGGCGCGCAGGCCGTCGGACGCATCGGCGATAAATTCCACCGTGCCGGCGCCTTGGTAGTCGACCGCCTTTGCGGCGCTGATGGCGGCGGCGCACAAGAACTGGCGCGTGGCTTCGTCCATGCCGGGGGCCGGCGCCTCCTCAATCACCTTTTGATGACGGCGCTGAAGCGAGCAGTCCCGCTCGAAGAGATGCGCCACCTGACCATGTGCGTCGCCGAAAACCTGCACCTCTAGATGCCGCGGGCATGAGATATACTTTTCCAAAAGAACCCGATCGTCGCCGAAGGCGGCCGCCGCCTCGCGTTTGGCGGCGGCCAGCGCGTCCCGAAATTCCCTGGACCCATCGACGCGGCGCATGCCCTTGCCACCACCGCCAGCCACCGCCTTGATCAAGACCGGCCAGCCGATCGCCGCCGCCTGCGAGGCCAGAACCTCGACGGACTGATCATCGCCGAGATACCCTGGCGTCACCGGCACGCCGGCGGCGGCCATCAGGCGCTTGGCGGCGTCCTTGAGGCCCATGGCGCGGATGGCGGCCGGGGGCGGTCCGACCCAGATGAGCCCAGCGCCAATCACGGCCTCGGCGAACTCAGGATTCTCCGATAGGAATCCATAGCCCGGATGAATGGCCTGGGCGCCGGTTTGCTTGGCCGCCTTGAGGATATTGCCGGCGACAAGATAGCTCTCGCGGGCGGCGGACGGGCCGATCAGCATGGCGTCGTCGGCTTCCCGCACGTGAGGCGCGCCTGCGTCAGCCTCGGAATAGACCGCAACCGTGCGCACCTCCAGCCGCCTGGCGGTGCGGATGATCCGCCGGGCAATCTCGCCGCGATTGGCGATGAGCACGGAGCCCATCAAGCTCATCATCCCGCCTCAGCCGTCCCAGCTTGGCCGGCGACGCTCCAAGAAGGCGCGCGTACCCTCACGGCCCTCGGGGCTGGAGCGCGCGCGGGC
>PMOM01000051.1:0-3225 GCA_003161535.1 Caulobacteraceae bacterium
CACATGCCGTAGATGATGCTCGGGATCGCCGCCAGAAGCTCGATGGCCGTCCCGATCGGGCCGCGCAGCCATCCGGGCGCGATCTCTGTCAGGAAAATCGCGATCCCGAAGCTCGTGGGCACGGCCAGGGTGATGGCGATGAAGGAGCTGACGACCGTGCCGTAGATCGGCACCAGGGCGCCGAACTGGCGCGCGACAGGATCCCATTGCGCCGAGTAGAGGAATTTCCAGCCGAAGGTCTCGAAGGCCAGCTTGCCGCCCCAGAACATTGAAAAGGCGGCGGCCGCCAACAGGATGAGGACCAGATAGGCCATGGCGCCGGTGAGCAGCTTGAAGATCCGATCGCCGGCCGCCCCCGATTCCAGTCGCCGCGCGCGCATCTCGCCGGCGCGGGTCAAGACGCGGGCGAAGGGCCGGACATCGTCAGTCGCCGACATGGCTGTTCTTCAAAATTCCACGAGGCCTGAAACCAAGGCTCTTAAAGCTTAGGGGCCCCAGCCACTGCAAGCGGGATGCGTCTATTTGATTTCGGCCGCCCAGTAGGCCTCGATGCGTTTGGCGAGCGCCGGCGGCAGCGAAACGTAGTCGAGCTTGGCCGCGTCCGCCCGACCGTTGTCCAAGGTCCAGCGGAAGAATTTCAGGGCGGTGGCCGTGCGCGGGGCGTCCTTGGGATGCTTGTACATCAGGGCGAAGGTGGTCGCCGTGATCGGGTAGGCGTTGGGGCCCGGCGCGTCGGTCATCACCAGGTCGAAATCCTTGGCGTGAGCCCAGTCGGCCGTGGCCGCGGCGGCTTGGAACGAGGCGATGGAGGGCGAGATGAACCTGCCGGAGCGGTTCATCACGGCGGCCCAGGCCATCTTGTTTTGGATCACATAGGCGTATTCCACATAGCCGATGGAATTGGGGATTTGATTGACATAGGCGGCGACACCTTCATTGCCCTTGCCGCCGACGCCCACCGGCCACTTCACCGAAGTTCCTTCACCGACGGAAGACTTCCACTCGCCGCTGACCTGGCCCAGATAGTGCGTCCAGTTGAAGGTCGTGCCCGAGCCGTCCGAGCGGTGGACNNNNTAGATGGCCGCCAGGACCGGACCGGTGAACTTCAGTTTGCCAGCCGGCACGCCGGCGATGTGGACGACCGGCAGAATGCCGCCGATGACCACGGGGAACTGAGCCAGGCCCGCCTGGGCGAGTTCGTCCGGCGTCAGCGGCTTGTCCGACGCGCCGAAATCGACCGTGGCGGCCTTGATCTGGGCGATGCCGCCGCCCGAGCCGATCGACTGGTAGTTGACCCGGTCGCCGGCCAGCTTGCTGTAGTCGCTCGACCACTGGGAGAGGATCGGATAGACGAAGGTCGATCCCGCGCCGGTGATTTCGGCGCCGTAGGCCGAGCCCGCGATGGCCACGAGGGCCGTGGCGGCGAGAATTTTCTTCAACATTGTGGTCTCCTGTTGAGCGCCGCCGTCCGCCGTCTTGGCGAGTGGCGTTGGCGCGGCGGTTGGCGCGTGAGGGGCTTAGAACTTGACCTGAGTGAACAGTCCGATCTCGTCGTATGTTCCGGTGGCGACGCCGCCGATAACGCCATTGGAGGTGCTGAAGAGGCCGTTGTCGACCTTGTCGCGCTTGTAGACGAGGGCGAAGTCGACCACGTCGATCGGGTGATAGGAGATGCCGAAGTTGAAATAGTTGTCGATCATGGTCGGCGTCGTGTCCTCCTTGGGCTTCACCCAGTCGTAGCGGCCGAAGACGGCGACCTTTTTCGTGACGTTGAATGAGCCGAACACGGAATAGCCATCCGATCGATTGGTCTTGGAGGCGACGGGCTGGGTGACATCATTCCAGTCGCTGGCCCAGAAATACTCGCCGCCGATGCGGAAGCGCTTGTCGGTATAGGCGAGCAGGGCATCGAAGCGCTCGGCGTTGTGGAAGGTGGGCGTGCCCACCACGTCCTTGCCAAGGCGGCCGGTATAGCCGCCCACGGCGGCGGTGAAGTTGGCGATGTGGGCGCTCACGCGGCCTTCGAGATCGATATAGTTGGTGCGGTTGGCGGTGCCGATGGCCGGCTTCTTGTAGCCCGATCCGTCGATGGCCGAGACCGCGTAGTTGAACATGCCGTTGGCGAAGGCGCCCGAGACGTGCAGGCCCCAGTCGGCCGAGGTTCCGAATTTCGTCCGATCGATCAGGACGTTATCCACGTAGCGGTAGCCGTAGAGGTTTTCGACGAAGGGCACCCAGGGCAGATCCGCCGAGCCCAGGCGGATGACCAGGGCGTTGGAGAGCTTGGCCTGCAGATAGGCCTTCTTCAGGTAGAGCTGAGTGGCCGCGGCGGGGCCCGAGTCATAGTTGAAGTCGGTGGTGACGTTGGCGGAGAAGACGTCGTTGAAGCGGTGGTCGATGATTATGTAAAACCGCTTGATATCGTAGTTCGTGCCGTTGCTTGGCTGATTAACCCCATCGTTCTTCTGGTTGATGTTGCTGATGTCGCCGAACATCGTGGCGCCGACCTTGGTATTGGCCTCCCAGCCGGGTTTGGGCCTGTCCTTGGCCACCTGGGTCGCGACCTGGGTGGGGAGGGTCTCGATCTGACTCTCGGCGGACTGCGCCTGAGTCTGAGCGGACCGCGCCTGGGTCTCGGCGGACTGCGCCTGAGCCTGGGCGGACTGCGCCTGGGCCAAGGTCTGCTGCTGCGCCTGGGCCTGGGAATCCAGGCGGCCCTCGAGCGAATGCACCTCCAATTTGAGCGCCTGAACCTCTTCCTTGAGTTCGAGGACCTCGCCGGGAGCGGCCGCCGCCTGGGCATGGCGATGTCGCGTGATCTTGGCCTGGACGGCGCCGCCGAAGGCCGAAGCGGCCAGCACGCCCAAGGCCGCGCCGGCGGCCAAAGCAGGTCTTGTTCTCATGATCGGTGATTCCCCTCGTTGCGCGTCGCGACTCGGATCCCCAATCGCCCGCCAAGCCGTGCTAGCGGGGTTTTGTGACAGTCTCGTGTAGCCGTCTGTCGCGATTGACCTCGCCGGTCAGGCGCGCGAGGACGCGGGCGCCAATTCGCCAAGAGGGAGACCACCGGCCATGGCCCTGCCGCCCATTCTGCGTGATCGCCTGCGCCTGCCGGTGATCGGATCGCCGCTGTTCATCGTCTCGGGACCCGACCTGGTGATCGCCCAGTGCAAGGCGGGAATCGTCGGCGCCTTTCCCTCGCTGAACGCCCGCCCGCTGTCGCAG
>PMOM01000051.1:3244-4539 GCA_003161535.1 Caulobacteraceae bacterium
CAGCGCGCCCTTCGCGGTCAACCAGATCGTGCACCGGACCAACAATCGCCTGGAGGCGGATGTCGAGCTGTGCGCCAAGTACAAGGCGCCGGTGGTGATCACCTCGCTGGGCGCGCGCGAGGACGTCAACGCCGCCGTGCACGGCTGGGGCGGCATCGTGCTGCACGACGTGATTTCCAACCTGTTCGCCCACAAGGCCATCGACAAGGGCGCCGACGGCCTGATCCCGGTGGCCGCCGGAGCGGGCGGACACGCCAGCCGCCTTTCGCCCTTCGCCATGATCCAGGAGCTGCGCGAGTGGTTCGACGGGCCGATCGCGCTGTCGGGCGCCATCGCCAATGGCGCGGCGGTCCTGGCCGCCCAGGCCATGGGGGCGGATCTGGCCTATATCGGTTCGGCATTCATCGCCACGCGCGAGGCTAACGCGCTGCCCGGCTATAAGGAGATGATCGTCGAGCGGGGCGGCGAGGACATCGTCTACACCAACCTCTTCACCGGCGTTCACGGCAACTATCTGCGCCCGAGCATCGAGCGCGCGGGCCTGGACCCTGACAATCTGCCCCAGGCCGACCCCTCGAAGATGAACTTCGGCTCCGGCGGCAATCAGGAAGCCAAGGCGTGGCGCGACATCTGGGGCTGCGGCCAGGGCATCGGCGCGGTCAAATCCATCCCCGGCGCCGGCGAACTGGTGGCGCGCCTGGCCGCCGAATACGAGGCCGCCAAGGCCGCTCTCGCCGCCAAGACCGCCTTCACGGCCGGCGCGGCGCTGGCCTTCGCGGCGGAATAGGCGCCTGGGCGCGCCGGGTTACGGTTTGCCGCTCAGGGAGACCTCCGCGCCCTCGCAGTCCAGGATGCGGGAGAGGAGCGTGCCGTGCTCCTCCTTGGGCGGATCGGTGAAGGCGAGGCCATTGGCGGCTCTCACGGCGTAGACTTCCGGCAGGTTCGGCGCCGTGAAACCGATCTGCACGGCGCCGGCCGGGTTGACGTCCGTCGCCGGGTGCAGGGCGAGGGTGACGTCGCCGGTTTCGAACTCGCTCCAGAACGGAGTGGTGAAACGGACGGTGAGGCCAAGGGTGTCGCGGTAGAAGGCGACCGCCTTGTCCATGTCCGAGACGAACTTGATGGCGTAGCTGAATTTCGCGTGCATTCACGGTTCCTCTCCGATTTTGCACCAGTTTAGCGCGCTCGCTGGCCGTTGACTCACAATCCTCCTCCGCGAAGCGGGGGAAGACCAAGGGTTTAACGCGCAATCACCTTTTTTCGAGTCGATGCGGCCGCCCCCTCCACCGCTTCGC
>PMOM01000001.1 GCA_003161535.1 Caulobacteraceae bacterium
CCATGTGCGCGAGATTTCCGGCTATTTCACCCAGCAACTATCGGGTCTGAAGGATCGCTATCCCGACGTCATCGCCGAGCTGCGCGGCAAGGGGCTACTGATCGGGCTCAAGCTGATCCCCAACAACCGCGAGTTCATGGCCCTGGCGCGCGACGAGCGCCTGCTGATCGGCGGCGGCGGCGACAATTGCGTGCGCCTGCTGCCCTCGCTGCTGATCACCGTCGCCGAAGCCCGCGAGGCGATCGAGAAGCTGGAGCGCGTCTGCGAGCGGGCGCGCGGGAAGGCCGCCGCGTGAGCCAGCCGGCCGCTCCCCGGCACTTTCTCGATATTTGGCGGCTGGACGCCGGCGCCCTGCGCGCCATTCTCGACGACGCCAAGACCCGCAAGGCGGCGCGGCGGGGCTGGCCCCAAGGCCGTCCAGACAAGGATGCGCCGGCGGCGGGCCGCACCCTGGCGATGATCTTCGAGCTCAACTCCACGCGCACCAGGTTTTCCTTCGACGCGGCCATCCGTCAGCTCGGCGGCCGCGGCATCATTTCGACCAGCGCCGACATGCAGCTGGGCCGGGACGAGAGCGTCGAGGACACCGCGCGGATCCTTTCGAGGATGGTCGACGCGGTGATGCTGCGCGCCGCCGATCACGCCACCCTGGAGGCCCTGGCCGCCGCCGCCGGCGTGCCGGTGATCAACGGTCTGACCAACCGCAGCCACCCCTGCCAGATCATGGCCGACCTGATGACCTTCGAGGAGCATCGCGGGTCCTTGGCCGGCAAGACCTTCGCCTGGGTCGGCGACGGCAACAATGTCCTGGCCAGCTACATCCACGCCAGCGCCAAGCTCGGCTTCAAGCTGACGGTGGCGTGCCCGGCGGGGTATCGGCCGCGGTCCGACGATCTGGCCAGGGCGGAGCGGGAGGGGGCGGCGGTCGTCGTCACCGAGGATACCGCCGAGGCGGTGCGCGGCGCGCACTGCGTGGTCACCGACACCTGGGTCTCCATGGGCGATCTCGACCACGACGCCCGCCTGGCCGCCTTCGCGCCCTACCAGGTGGACGAGGCGCTGATGGACCTGGCGGCGCCCGACGCCGTCTTCCTGCATTGCCTGCCGGCGCACCGGGGCGAGGAAGTTACCGCTCAGGTGATCGACGGTCCAAGGTCGCTGGTCTGGGAGGCGGCGGAAAACCGCATCCACGCCCAGAAGTCGATCCTCGCCTGGTGTTTCGGCGCCGTGGGGTGAAAGCGCCGCGCGGCGTCCTATATCCGCAGCCGTGCCCCAGCCCGATCCCCAAACGCCGCCCGCCGAGCCGGCCGCCGACCTGACCGACGACTTCGTCGCCCCCTTCCAGATCGAGGATCAGCCGGTTCGCGGCCGCATCGTGCGCCTGGGCGCGGCGATCGACCAGGTCTTGACGCGGCACGCCTATCCGCCGGCGGTGGCAAATCTGTTGGGCGAAGCCTGCGCCCTGGCCGCCCTGGTCGGCGCCAGCCTGAAGTTCGAGGGCCGGCTGATCGTTCAGGCCCAGGGTGACGGTCCGGTTGCCTATGTGGTGGCCGACTACGACACCGGCGGGGCCCTGCGCGGCTATTGCCGGTTCGACGAGGATCGCGTTGCCGCCATCGCCGCCGGCCCCGCGCCGGTCGGCGCCGCGACCCTGCTGGGCGAAGGGGTGTTGGTGATGACCATCGATCAAGGCCCCGACACCGACCGCTATCAGGGCGTCACGCCCATCGAGGGCGAGACCCTGGCCATGTGCGCCGAGACCTACTTCGCCGCCTCCGAACAGACGCCGACGCGGGTGCGCCTGGCCGTCGGCCAGGTCGACAACGGCGCCGGTCCCCACTGGCGGGCCGGCGGGCTGCTGATCCAGAACATCGCCGAGGACGCGGCGCGCGAGCCCACCGGCGAGGCCTGGACGCGCGCCCAGGCCCTGTTCGCCACCGTCGCCCAGGACGAGCTCATCGATCCGACGATTTCCGCCCAGAGGCTGCTGTGGCGCCTGTTCCACGAGGATGGCGTGCGCGTCTTCGCGGCCAAGCCGCTCACCGGCTTCTGCCGCTGTTCGCGAGAGGGGATCGTCGGCATGCTGCGCGCCTTCCCGCCCGCCGAGCGCGCGCGGATGATCGAGGCCGACGGCCACATCCACGTGACGTGCGAATATTGTTCGAGGGCGTACGAACTGACGCCGGAGGCCGTGGATTGAACCCTTCTCCCACAGGGAGGGAGATAGGCGCCCTAGCGACTTGGCCGGTTGAGTGGAGGCGGCCCACCCCAACACGACCGTCATGGCCGACCGGCAGTGTCGGCCATCCATGAACACCTTCCTGGCGGGTGGCCGTGCTAAGATCGCGGCCATGGCCAAGCAGTTGGCTTGGTAGCGCAGCCACCAGCGTGCGGTTCACGATGGGCGCGCTCTGGCGCGCCCACTTATCGGAATGTGTTCATGGGTAGCCGGGACTGACGCCCGGCTATGACGGGTTTTGGGGGGCGGAGCGACTAGGCGGCGAATGCCCTAGTTCAGCCGTCGCGTTGCTTCGGGGAGGTGAAGGGAGAAGGCGGGGATCTCGGCGTCGAAGGAGGCTCCGGACGGGGTGACCATGCGGTAGGCGCCGTGCATGGCGCCCGACGGGGTGCTGAGCGGACAGCCGGAGGTGTAGCTGAA
>PMOM01000280.1 GCA_003161535.1 Caulobacteraceae bacterium
TCGGATATCTGCGCCCCGATCACATCGGTACGCGAATAGGTCACCTCGCCCAGGGCCTGGCTCACCGCGCCCTTGACCCTGGTGACAACGACGCCCGGATTGGTGCCCGCGGGAGTCTGGAAGCGCACGATGGCGTCATTGGGCTTGCCGAAGGTCTGCACCTGAACATCGCCCAGGCTCAGTCCGTTGAGGGCGCCGCGCACCTTGGCCAGATCCACCGGCTTGGCGCCGGTGTTCAACTCAAGCACCGTGCCGCCCTTAAAATCGATGCCCAGATTGAGACCCGGGTAGAAAAACCCCACCACCGTGGCGATGACCGCGATGATTGACAAAGTCGCAGCCAATCGCGCGAAACTCACGAACTTGAAGTGAGTGTTGTGCGGGATCAGCTTGATCAGGGGCCACATGCGCGTCAGACCTCTAGGTGATCGGCAAGGCTTTGGGCCGGAAGGTCCGGAACCACCAACCGATCAGCACCTGGGTGATCAAGACGGCCGTAAACACCGAGGTAATGACGCCAATGAAAAGCGTCCAGGCAAAACCCTTCACCGGCCCCGAGCCGAACTGGAACATGATGATGGCGGCCACCAGGGTGGTCACATTGGCATCGATAATGGTGGTCAAAGCCCGCTTGAAGCCGGCGTCGGCGGCGCTCATCGGCGGGCGGCCGCCTCGCACCTCGTCGCGCATCCGCTCATAGATCAGCACATTGGCGTCCACGGCCACGGCAAGAGTCAGGACCAGTCCAGCAATGCCCGGTAGCGTCAAGGTGGCCTGGGTCACGCTCATGGCGCCGACGATCATCAGACCGTTGACCACCAGGGCGATCGCCGCGAAGCCGCCAAACAGGCCATAGGCCAGAACGATAAAGGCGAAGATCAGCGCCGCGCCGATCAAAATCGATATCTGCCCGGCCTTGACCGCGTCGGCTCCCAGCTCGGCGCCCACGGTGTGTTGCTCGACCACGTTCAGGGGCGCCGGCAAGGCGCCCGATTTCAACAGTAGAGCGAGGTCGTGCGCCGATTCCTCGGTGAACCGGCCGGTGATCTGTCCGCTGCCCGCGGTGATGGCCGACTGAATGGTTGGCGCGGAGATGACCCGCTTGTCCAACACGATGGCGAAGGGTTTGCCGATGTTCTCGCTGGTCACCTGAGCGAATCGCCGAGCCCCTTGGCCGTTAAAGGCGAAGTTGATGTCCGGAGCGTTGTTCTGGTCGTGGCCGGCGCTGGCGGCGGTGAGCATCTCGCCGGTGACCACCGAGCGCCGCTTGACGATGTAGGCGGGCGGGTTGCCTTCGTCGTTGGCGAGCAGTTCGTCGTCCGGGGGAATACGGCCGGCGGTTACGTCCTCTGGCGACACGTCGTTGTCGACCATCTGGAAGGTCAGCTTGGCGGTCTTGCCGATCACCGCCTTGAGCTTTTCCGGATCGCTCTCGCCAGGGGCTTCGACGACGATGCGGGTCGCGCCCTGCTGGGTGATAATCGGCTCCTTGGTGCCCAGCGCGTCGATGCGTTTGCGGATGATCTCGATCGAGCGCGTCACCGCGTCGCTGGCCGCCGCGTTGGCGGCCTGGGAGACGAACCTGACCTGGATTCGCTGATCGGGCGCCGTCTGGACCGAGACGTCTCGGCCGCCGCCCAGCAAACGCTCGCCCAGGGAATTGTTGAGCAAGGTATAGGCCGCCTGGACCTGGGCGGGGTCGGTGATGCGCACGCCGATGGTGTCGCCAACCAGAGCCAAGGCGGTGAACTCGATCTGTTCGGCGCGCAGCTTGGTGCGGATATCCTCGGTCAGGTTGGTGAGGCGCTCCTTTTTCAGAGCGGCGGTATCCACCTCAAGCAGCAGATAGGATCCCCCCTGCAGATCAAGGCCGAGATTGAGTCTCTGACTGGGCGCCCAGGCCGGCAACACTCCCGCGGGAAGGACATTGGGAAGCGTGAAAATCAGGCCGAACAGTAGCGATGCGGCAACCAGGAAGATTTTCCAGCGCGTGAGGGCGAGCATCTAAGCGGGCCGGCGCCGCTGGATCTTAAGACTTGGCGTCGTTGGCCGCGGCCGGCTCTCCGCGGGCGCGAACTTCGGCGATCATTCCCTTGACCACCTTGACCGAGACGTTCTGGGCGATCTCCAGTCCCAGTTCCCTATCCTCCACCCGCACGACCTTGCCGATCAGTCCGCTGGAGAGCACCACCGTGTCGCCGCGCTTGATCGATTCTACCCTGGCGGCGTGCTCCCGCGCCCGACGTTGCTGGGGCCGCAGGATCATGAAGTAGAACATCAGCGCGATGGCGCCCAGCAAGACAAATTGCTGTCCGGGGCCCGCGAGAAAACCCTGCAGTCCACCGGCCGGCGCGGCGACAACGGCCAGGACGAGGGCGTGAGTGGCGATCATTGTGTCTCCGAAGCCTAGGCGAAACGTGTGTGGGCTGGCGCAAGCCGCTCGAGGTCGCGGGAAGCTATGCGCTCGGATGCTCTTTTGCAATGCAAGCCCAGCGTCTAGGAAACTGGGGTATGGACAAGGCATTGGACGCGAGCCTGAGCCGTATCGCCGTCGCCCTAGAGCGGCTGGGGCCCCCGTCCGCGCCACCCTTGTCATTCGACGCCGCGCGTATGTTTCGCCATGATCCGGGGACGGACGCTTTTCTGGCCGCCCCCGACTATGGCCTGCCGCTGGACCTTCTGGTCGGCGTCGATCGCCAGAAGGCGCTCCTGGTCGAAACCTTGCGCCGTTTCGCTGCGGGCCTGGCGGCCAATCACGTCCTGCTTTGGGGTGTTCGGGGCGCCGGCAAGAGTTCGCTGGCCAAGGCGGCCTTCATGGATGTGGCCTCTTCCGCGGAGACGCTGAAGCTCGTCGAGGTGGATCGCGACGAGGTCGTCCGTCTGGCGGACATGTTCGAACGCCTGCGCGGGCGCCAGGAACGCTTCGTCGTGCTGTGCGACGACCTCTCCTTCGAGGAAGGCGCGGCGGCGGCCAAGGCCCTCAAGTCAGCGCTGGAAGGCGGGGTCGCCGGACCGCCGGAAAACACGCTGCTTGTCGCCACCTCCAACCGCCGCCACCTAATGGCGCGCGATCACGATGAAGCCCGCGACGCTATCGCCGTGGCCGAGGGTGCCGAGGAGGAGGTGAGCGTCTCCGACCGCTTCGGCTTGTGGATCAGCTTCCCCCCCATGGACCAGCCGACCTATCTGATGGCGGTGCGGGCTTATGCAGGGTGGTTTGAGTTGGCCGCGCCGGATCTTGAACGCCGCGCATTGCAGTGGTCGCAACTTCGCGGAGCTCGCTCGGGCCGCGTCGCCTGGCAATTCACCCGCGATCTGGCTGGAGAATTAGGCAAATCCCTGCCTTTTTGAACGCGCTAGCGCGGAAGAACCAGCATCGGGTCGACCGGCCTGGCCTTGTCGGTGGGGCTTGGCGCATAGCGGACCTCGAAATGCAATTGCGGTTCACTAACGCCGCCGCTTGACCCGACCTCTCCGATTTCCTGACCTTGCATCACGGCCTGGCGCATCTGAACGCTGGTCCGGTCGAGGTGGGCGTAGGCGGTCACCCAGCCATCGGCATGCTTCACCAGAACAAGATTGCCAAATCCCGGCACTTGGTCGCCGGCGTAGACAACCTCGCCGGCGGCGGCGGCGCGCACCGTCGTCCCCTGAGGCGAGCTGAGATCCACGCCGTCATTGCGCCGTCCAACACCCTTGACGCCAAATGGTGACAGGATCTCGCCCCTCACCGGCCAGATGAAGCGGCCGCGACCAGCGGCGGCCACTTGGTCATCCGACGCCGCCAGGTTCTCGACTCTGGGGGTTGCCCGAAGGGGCGCGGAGGACGGGGCGTAGTCGTTGTATCCCCGTGTCGCCGTCGCCGCTCCATTGCGCGACGCGGCCGCCAGCGCCGCGCGGCTTGGCACATAGGGACCCGGCGCCGGTTCGGACGCGTAGACACGCGCTGGCTCGCGGCGGACCGGTGGAAACGGCTGCGTCTGCTCGACGATCGTCACAGGCGCCAGGCGCGTCGGACCGCGATCATGGACATTCGCCGGCAGGGCGAGATTGTCGCCGGCCCGCAGGCGGGCGCGCAAGGGGAGATTGTTCAAATCAGCTAGCACACTTGGGCTAACGCCAAATCGTCTGGCGACCGTGATCACGGTGTCACCGGCGTCGGCGACATAGGCCTTGGCAACCGGCACCTTGAGATGTTGACCGGGCCGCAGATCGCTGGGGGACCTCAAGTGGTTGGCCTCGATCAGCACTTTGCGGGTGGTTTCCAGATCTCGGGCGATGGCGTCGAGGTGATCACCCTTTTGCACTTCGTAGTCGCGGAACATGTGATTGGCCGGTACGACTTGGCCGCCGGCGATGACACGTCCTGGCTCCTGCCGATAACGTCGCGCCGGCGGACGATAGATGTCGACCGCCTGTTCCGGCGGGGGCGCGGGAGCGGCATCGGAAGGCGCTGGGTATGCCGCTCCAGAAGCAACCCTGGGCGCCGCGCCAGAGTCGATGGCCGGCAGGGGTTGGCTTTGCACCTGAGGCGGCGGAGTCGGCTCGTCGCCCGCCGGCGGCGGCTGCGTCTGGTCGGCCACCTCTGTCGGCGGCGTTGATATGGGCCGAGCCGGTTCCGGTAATGGCGCGGCGTGGTTGGAATACTCGGGCTGCAGGGGCGCGGGCGGGACGTAGCCGGCGCTTGTCGGATAGGCGGGTGTGGCGCATGCCGCCAAGCTCGCCGCCAAGCCGGCCGACGCAAACGTCACCGCCAGCGTTCTGACCAACATTTGCCTCATCACCGCTCCGCATCTGGCGCCGGGATCATCCGGGGCGCGTAGGTAATTCATTAGAGGGACCGTTTGACCAATCCCAATCGTCGCCGCCAAGCC
>PMOM01000118.1 GCA_003161535.1 Caulobacteraceae bacterium
CGGCGTAGGAGCGTCAAAGCGGGCGGCTGTCAATGCGGGGGTGGCCTCCGTTGGTCCGCGAGAGGCCGCACCGCGACCGCCGCGCGCGCAACGCGAGGTTCTATGTACAGGGATTAGTGCAGTGTCACCGTAATCCCGTAATCTATATTCGACCCCTAGCTGTGCGATTGGCGCGGTTTGTGCTTAGGTTGCGGGTCGGCTTGGTACGGCCGCCTGAGGGGAACGCATGCTATTGCCGTTCTATAGCCTGGCCGCCGTCTTGCTGCTGAGCGCCGTCGAGTTGCTTTGGCCCGCCAGACAGCAACGGGTCGATTGGCGGGTCAACGCGATGGCCATGGTGTTCTACTTCGCAAGCACCCTGCTGTTGCTTCCATTGGTGTCACTGGCTGTCGGCCACCTCACGCAAGGGTTCTCGGCGTTCAGCCTGCGCGGGCTGCCCTTCTGGCTGGCCGCGCCGATCTACATCCTGGCGGCGGACTTCACCGAGTTCGCGTTCCACCGTGCTCAGCACGCCGTGCCGGTTCTGTGGCGGATGCATGCTCTGCACCACTCCGACCGGGCGGTCAGCGCCTCCACGGCCTATCGCCACTACTGGCTGGATATCGTCGCCAAGGGCCTGACGATCTATCCGCTCCTGGGCTTGATCTTCGAGCCCACCGCGCCGATCCTCGCGCTCAACCTCGTCATAAGCTTCTGGCACGTCGTCGCCCATGCCAACCTGCCAGTCGACTTCGGGCGCTGGTCGTGGGTGCTGAACTCCCCGGCCTATCACCGGCGCCACCACTCCGCCGACCCGGCCCACTACAACCAGAATTTCGCCGGCCTGTTTCCGATCTTCGACGTGCTCGCCGGCAGCTATCGAAGGCCGGACTCTGTGCCCGCGACCGGCCTGCCGGCCCAGCCGCGAAGCGTTGGAGACGTGGCCTTATGGCCCATTAGGGCCGCTGTCGGCGGCCAGGGTTACGGTGACACTGTACTAAATAGGTCCGCCTGATCGCCGACCTCGACGGCCCGCGGCTTCGGTCCACGCCGGCTCGGCGTCAATCATGGCGGCGTAGGAGCGTCAAAGCGGGCGGCGCGGCCTCCCTTGGTCCGCGAGAGGGGCGCCGCGAGGTTTACACACCGGGATTAGTGCGGTGTCACCCAAATCCGAAGAGGCTAGGACTTGACCGCGAGCGCGGAACTCCACAGCGCCCATCCCGGATTGATCCGGTCAGGATAGAGTGCCAGCATCCTCTCGAAGAGCTCCCGGGCGGTTTTCGTGGTCGCCGCCAGTCGGTCAAAGTCGCGGATGTACTGGCGGGTCTCCTCGATGACTCTGGGACTGTCGTCATTTTCGGGTCGCTTGTGCGACGCGACAACGGCGCGAGGGTTGAGCGCCTCTATCTTGTCGAGCGCGGCGATCCACTCTTGTCGGTTCTGCGCATTCGACTCCGCAAGATAAAGGTGCACGTCGTTGTAGGCGGCGTCCCCGGCGACCACGAGCCCAATCGAAGGGACGTGCAGGCAGGTGGTGTGGTCCGTGTCGGTATGACCGAGTTGCACGATGACCAGATCATGCCCTTCCAGGTCGATCACATTCCCGTCGAGCGCTTCAGCCATCACCAGCTTGTCCGGGATCTGGCCCGGAAAGCCCGGCTTCCAGGCTCCATCGAGCGCCTGTGCGGAGGCGTTTGCGCGCATCACCGAAACGGTGTCGGGTGTCGCCACGACCTTGGCGCCGGGAAAGCGTTCGAGGATCGCGCCCACGCCGAACCAATGGTCGCCGTGACCGTGCGTGATGTAGACCGTCGTCAGGTTGCGGCCTTTCGTGGCGATCCAGTCCGCCAAGGCGTTGGCCTGCCGGGTCGTCATGTAGGCGTCCACGAGGACAGCGTCTCGAGCGCCATAAATCAGGGTCGACGCCATCGCCTGGAAATAGGTCTCCCCGCCAATCGGCGGCTGCTCGGCCATGACGATGGGTATGCCCGGCGTCACGAAGACGTCCCACTGCAGAGCCGGAGCCTCCGTCGACGTCGTCGGGGAGCTAGGCATCACCGTTTCATTCACCTCGACGCGTGATCCTAATACGGGGACAGGAGCAATGTTCCCCCCACTCAACCATGGCAGAGGGAAGCCCTCGAGCGGGCGGCTAGAAAGTGCGGTCTTTTTCGCCGGGGAGTCGAGTCGAAAAGCGCCTTGGCGCTGGGCCCCGCGTCGCGCTGGCGAAACCACCGCCGGCTTCACCCGCCCACTAAGCCCGTTTTCGGCGCGGCGCCGCAAGGGGGCCCATGCCCGCGCTTGCGCGCCGCCTTCGGCCACGCGATATAGATATCGGAGATCGGCGATGGGCGGAGGCCTCGCCAACCCGGTCAGGTCCGGAAGGAAGCAGCCGTAACGAGATTCACTCCGGGTCGTCTGCCGGTCTGCGAGCGCCTTGGGGTCGGTAACAGAAAATCCTTTACGAGATTGGCGCGGGTTCAGTGTCACCGTAATCCATGGCGTCCATCGTGGCGCCGAGCCGAGGAGTCGGGAAGGGGCGCCGACTGCAATTCAGGACAGCTGGATTGTAGGCTCTCTATCATCTCGGACGCGGCGCCAAACGGACCCCTTTTCTTCAAAACTGGGAATATTGCTCCTGTCCCCTAATTCCCTGGCGCCAAGCCGGTGAAACAGGAAGAGGTGCAGGCCGCAATTTATGACAGCGTCACCGTAATTCGGGCAGCGTCACCGTAATTCCGTAATTCACCGTAATTCCAAATCTAACGGCCGCGTGGTCTGGTAATCGCCACCACCAAGAACGATGTAACGATGATAAAGCAAGCGGCTATTACACCATAACGCAAGAACGTCATGAAATATGATTCGGTCTTATCTAAATAAACTATAGAGTGTGTTCCCTTGAATAAGAAAACATATTGACCGAGCGGGTAATGCGGACGGTGATTTTCGAAATACCGGTCAATGAAATCTAAAGATAACATTCCGGGAATTGCCCCAACCATGACAATTAACCTCAGAATATTTGTCCACGTATATAGGAGTTTTTGAGGAGAGCTAGACAATAATCACCTCTAACACCGAACGTAATTGCACAAGCCGCCGGTCATTTGAGAAAAGCTGTCCATTAACTCCTCAGCGCGATTTGGAATACGGGGACAGGAGCAATGTTCCCCCCGGCGATATTCCGTGCAACTTGATCCTTTCGGAGGACAAAAATGAAAATCTCGATTCTCTTCAGTGTTGGCCTGATCGGCATAATTCTGACAGGTGCAGCGCAGGCATCTCCGGGTTGCAACTTCGTCAATGCCGGCGGTTTCAATCATACGGACACGTCGGGAAAATATCCGAACACAAACCCCATGGCGTTCTCGGTAGGCGACCGGATTGCGCTCGTTTGGCGCCAGGGGCCCCCCTCTCCTAACAGCGGTTACGGACGCATCGACGTCGTGACGTCGACTGACGACTGGGTGTCGCAATTTGCCTATGTCGATCCGGACCGGCCGTCGGCGACGAGCGTTGTGAGCGGCGAAAACACGTTTCTGTCTTTGACCTACATTATCGCCAAGGGATCATCCACCAACGCAACGTGCACGCCCGGAGGGTAGTGTCTCAGTTTCCCAAATCTGCTGAGCGCTTCTAGATTAAGAATACGGGGACAGGAGCAACATTCCCCAGCTTACCATGACCGGATACGGCGGTGACATCGCTTCGCCAACCATCCGCCCGCGCCGGACGTCGCGCCGCGTGACGTAAGCGGCCGCCGGTCGCTACGGCCCAAAACAGAAGAGGCCCGGCAGAGCTTGCGCTCATGCCGGGCCTTGGTCTTCCACCTTCAGTCGGGGGGGCGAAACAGTAGGATGGAAGACATGGGCATAATGCGTCCGCGCCAAGGGCGTTCCCGTCCGTTGCAAAAAAAGATTCACGCCGCTCCGCTGGGTCCCTGGTCGCCCCTCCGCTCGGCGGCGCGGGGAGGGGGAACCGCCCTTCGACTGGACCGTTGATCGCCCGCGGATGGCGCGTGTCCACCAGTGGATTGCGCGGCGCCTGATCGGCGGGGTAATGGGCGCTGGCCCTCGCCATCCTAAGAAGCCCTCGAGGCGGAGTTTCATCGATCATGACCGCGCCGTCAGCCGCTTCCACCGCCGCCAAGGCGCCCGCCCGCGCGCCCCGGGCTCCCGCCGGCGACATCGATCTTCTGACCATCAACACCATCCGTACACTCACCATCGACGCGGTGGAAAAGGCGCAGTCGGGGCACCCGGGCGCCCCGATGGGCATGGCGCCGGTCGCCTATACCCTGTGGAACCGCTTCCTTCGCTATGACCCGGCCGATCCGGCCTGGCCCAACCGCGACCGCTTCGTGCTTTCGGCCGGGCACGCCTCCATGCTGCTCTATTCCCTCCTGCATCTGGCCGGCGTCCAGGCGGTGGACGCCAAGGGCAAGCCGCGCAACCGCCCGGCCGTCAGCCTCGATGACATCAAGTCGTTCCGCGAGTTGGGCAGCGTCTGCGCCGGGCACCCCGAACATGGCCTGACCACCGGCGTGGAGACCACCACCGGACCGCTCGGCCAGGGCGCGGGAAACAGCGTCGGCATGGCCATCGCCCAGCGCTGGCTGGCGGCGCGCTTCAACAAGCCCGGCGCGAGCCTCTTCGACTACAACATCTACGCCCTGTGCAGCGACGGCGACCTGATGGAAGGGGTGGCCAGCGAGGCGGCCTCCATCGCCGGCCA
>PMOM01000177.1 GCA_003161535.1 Caulobacteraceae bacterium
GTGATGTCGACGAAGCCGAGCAGCGTGGCGCCGTCGGGCAGCGGCCGGGACTGCCAGGCGACGAATCTGCCATCGGCGGTAGCCACTTCGCCTTGCACCGGCGCGCGGGCCCGAGGGTCGGGATCGGTGATCCGTCCCCTGATGTCGCGCCAGAACTGCAGATCGTGCAGGCGTGGCGTGCAAAGCTCGGCCACGCCGTCGAAATCGGGACCATTGGCCAGTTGGCCGGCGGTGAGGTTCCAGAAGCGCTGGAAGGCTTCGTTGTGCAGTTTCAATTGCGCATCGGCGCCGAACACGGCCACCGCGTCGGTGAGCTTGTCGAGAGTCGCGCGCTGAACCTCGATGAGGTGGTTGAACTGGGTCTTGAGACGCAATTCCGGCGTGATGTCGGAAAACACCATGATCAGGCCGCCCAGCGGATGGGGTTGTCCGACCACCCTCAGGGTCCGCTCGCCTGGCAGGCGCCAGATGGCCTCGGCCGAATCCTGGACCTGTTCATAGCGCGCCAGTTCCTCGGCCTTGAACCGACTGTAGTCGACGGTTTCCGGGAGACGCCGGCGCTGGCGCAGCCGATCCAGGATTTCGGCGTGGCTCGGCTGGCCGGCCAGCCATGCCGGCTCCAGATCCCACAGCCGCGCGAAGGCGGTGTTGTGGAAGGCGAGGCGCCGGTCGGGCCCGAACACGGCCACCGCGTCGCCGATGTGGCCCAGCGTGAGATCGTGAGCCGCGCCGTGGCGTCGCAGGTTTTCGGCCGCCGCTTCGACTTGGGTGACATCGCTGGTCCAGACGCCCACGCCGCCGCCTTCCAGCGGCTCGACCCGAACCTGCAAAGCGCGCCGGCGGTGGGCGAGGCTCGCCCAGCGCACCCGCTCGGCGCCCTGGCCACGGGCGGCGGCGTTGCGGACCAGGGCGTCGGCGCCGGGATCAAGCGTCAGACCTCTGGCCAGGGCGTCGGCCAGGCTGCCCGCCTCGACCGCGGCGAGCCAGGCGCGATTGACCCAGGCCGGCGCTCCGTCTGCGGCGGCGATCCAGGCTGGATCGGGGTAGGCGTCAATGAAGGCCGCCAGCCGTGCGCCGGTCGGCTGCGCGCCCCGCGGCGCGGCGGCCACCGACAGCCGCAGCCAGGCCATGGCTCCGGCGGATCGCCCTTCGGCCAAAACCTCGCCCTGGGGACCTTCGACCTCGAAGGCGCAGGCGGCGCCGGCCGTGAACAAGACCTCCAGCCGGCGCGCATAGTCTGGATCAATGGCGGCCAGGACGTCGATCACGCCCGCGGCTGTGGGGGCGGCGCCCAAGACCGCGGCGCAGTCGTTCAGTGCGGCTTGCCCGGCGATCAAGGTCGGCCTGCCGTCGTCGATGGCGATCAGGGCGTAATCGAAGACTTCGGCCGCCGCGGTGGTCAGGGAAAGACGCCGCAGCGCCGTGGCCAGCGGCGCGCTGATCGCCGCCAGACGCGACCGCAGCCAGGCGCCGGCGACCATCCAGGAGAGCCCCGCGCCGACCGCCAGGCAGGCCACCGCCCCGGCGGCGACGACGGTCGGAACTTGCGGACTCACCGATCCTCCTTCGTGGCCAGGCTGCAGGGTTGAGCCGCCCCCGCGGTCGGCCTTGGCCGGGCATGTTGGCCCATGCGCGGGCCCCGCGCCAGTCCAACGTCGCCCCTTCCCCCGCGCCGCCCGGCATGTCAGGCTGCGGCGGATAAAACTGGGGAGGGACTATCCATGCAGACGCATGTGCTCGTGGCGATTGTCACGCTGGTTGCGCTTTTGCTTTATTTCGCGATGGGCCTGCGGGTCGGCCGCGCCCGGACTACCTATGGCGTCGTCGCGCCGGCCACCAGCGGCCACCCGGACTTCGACCGGCGCTTCCGCGTCCAGGCCAACACCCTGGAGTGGTTGCCGCTGTTTCTGGTCTCTTTGTGGCTCTTCGCTCTTTATTGGGATGAGCGCGTCGCCGCGTTCTTCGGCCTGCTGTGGATCGTCGGCCGCATCCTCTACATGACCGGCTATTCCAAGGAAGCCGGCGCGCGCGGTCTCGGCTTTGGCATTCAGGCGGCGGCCACCGGGCTGTTGTTGTTCGGCGCTCTGGGCCGGCTGATCTGGATCGCCGCCCACACCGGCTTCTGACGCTAGCGGTCGCCCGCGCGAAACAAGCTTTACGGAACCTAGCGGCGCGTGTGAAAGTTTCCTTGGCGAGGGACTCCGCCCAGTGTGGGCGCAAGGACGTTACGAGCATGAACATGAAAACCGCCGCCATCGTCGCGGCGCTGGGGTTGGGCCTTGGCTTGACCGCTTGCGAAACAGCGACTCCCTACCAGCCGCTGGAGCATGGGACCGCGATCTCGGGCGGCTTCACCGATCAGCGCCTCGACGCCGATCATTTCCGAGTCTCCTTCCAGGGCAACACCCTGACCTCCCGGGCCACCGTCGAGAGCTATCTGCTCTACCGCGCCGCCGAGCTCACCACGAGCCAGGGCTTCGACTGGTTCGAGACCATCGACCGGCATACCGACCGCGATCGGCACACCTATCTTGATCCCGATCCCTTCTACGGACCCGGCTACGCCTTCGGCTATTTCCGGCCGTCCTGGCGCTATTACGGCGGCGGCTTTGGCTGGCGGAGCTGGGGCCCGTTCTGGGGCGATCCGTTCTGGGGCGACACCGCGGAGGTTGAGACCGTGCAGAAGTTCGAGGCGACCGCCGAAATCGCCATGCACCACGGTCCCAAGCCCGAAGGCGACCCCAAGGCATTCGACGCCCGGGCGGTGATCGCCAACCTCGGACCGAAGATCGAGCGCCCGCACCACTGATCGCC
>PMOM01000052.1:0-1759 GCA_003161535.1 Caulobacteraceae bacterium
AAGAGCGCGAGCCACTTCCCCCAGAGGGGGCAGAGAGAGACTCTCCCAGTAACCTGCGCTATGCCTCCTGCGAAAGAACAGCCGAGGGAGACGACGGACATGAAACGCAGACATTTTGGCGCGCTGACGGCGGCGGTGGTGGCCCTGGCGGGGACCTTTGGAGCCTGGGCGGCGGTTGGCGCCGGTACGATCGCGCCCAACATCGCCGCGGCGGTGGCCGATCCGTCGCGCCCCGCGGCCGACACGGCGCTCGACGCGGCGCGCAAGCCCGCCGAGACCCTGGCCTTCATCGGCCTCAAGCCGGGCGACAAGGTGGTGGATGTCTTCGCCGGCCCCTATTTCGACCGACTGTTCGCCAAGGCGGTGGGGCCCGGCGGCAAGGTCTATATGTTCCTTCCCGCCGAGGTGGTGAAACTTAAAGAGGCGCCGGCCCTGGCCAATGGATCGACGCCATTCCCCGACCACCCCAACGTCATCGCCCTGACCGCGCCGATCAACGCCTTTTCGGTCCCGGAGCCGGTGGACGTGGTGTGGATACGCCAGAACTATCACGACCTGCATGACCCGTTCATGGGTCCGGCCGACGTCCCGGCGTTCAATCGGGCGGTATTCAAGGCGCTTCGGCCCGGCGGGCTCTATGTGGTGGTCGACCATTCGGCCCCGGACGGCTCGGGCCTGGCCGATACCAACACCACCCACCGCATCGACGCGGCGGCGGTGAAGACAGAGGTCATGGCGGCCGGCTTCCGGTTCGTGGGCGAGAGCGACATCCTGCGCAATCCCGCCGATCCGCGCACGGCTCTGGTGTTCGACAAATCGATCCGCGGACACACCGATCAGTTCATCTATAAGTTCCGCAAACCGCGTTAAGCTTATGACAACAGTAGCGTTCATCGGCCTTGGCAATATGGGCGCCGGAATGGCGGCGAACCTGGCCAAGGCCGGGCGCGATGTCCTGGCCTTCGACCTGTCGGCCCCGGCGCTGAAGCGCGCCGTGGCCGCGGGATGCCGGGCGTGCGCCTCGGCGGCCGAGGCGGTCGGCGGCGCCGATGTGGTGATCACCATGCTGCCGGCGGCNNGCGGGCCTGCGGGCGGCCGACGCGCCGGTCAGCGGCGGGATCATGGCCGCCGACGCGGGGACCCTGGCCTTCATGGTCGGGTGCGCGCCAAAGACGTTCGCGGCCGTGGAGGAGGCGCTGGCTCCCATGGCGCGGGTGGCCATCCATGCCGGACCGGCGGGGGCCGGGCAGGCGGCCAAGATCTGCAACAACATGCTGCTGGGCATCTCCATGCTGGGGGTGTGCGAGGCCTTTGCCCTGGCCGAGAAGCTCGAGCTCGATCCGCTGCGGTTTTTCGAGATCGCTTCGAAGTCGTCCGGTCAGTGCTGGAGCCTGACCAGCTATTGCCCCTGGCCCGGCCCGGTGGAATCGGCGCCGTCGAACCGAGGCTACGAGGGAGGCTTCCTCACCGCCCTGATGTCCAAGGACCTGAAGCTCGCCCAGGAAGCGGCGGCCCGCTGCGGCGCGGCGACGCCCATGGGGGCCCAGGCGCAGGCGCTCTACGCCCTGTTCGAGGCGCAAGGCTATGGCCAGAAGGACTTTTCGGCCGTATTGCAACTCATGCGCGGCCGGCTCGCCGATCTTTGAGCGGACGCCTCTTGAGACGACCAAACGCGGGAGCGCGCTAGAGCGATGGACTACAAGGCCGCCTTCAAGGATGCGGTGGACCAGGTGCGCGGCGAGGGCCGCTATCGGGTGTT
>PMOM01000052.1:1848-2811 GCA_003161535.1 Caulobacteraceae bacterium
TCGGGCACCACGCACTATCACGTGGAGCTGGAGGCCGAACTGGCCGATCTGCACGGCAAACAGGCGGCGCTGCTGTTCACCTCGGGCTATGTTTCCAACGAGGCGACCCTGGCGACGCTGCAGAAGATTCTGCCTGGCCTGATCATCTTTTCCGACGCGCTCAATCACGCCTCGATGATCGCCGGCATCCGCGCCGGCGGCGGTCCGCGCCAGATTTTCCGGCACAATGATCTGGCGCACCTTGAAGAGCTGCTGGCCGCCGCGCCGGCCGACGCCCGCAAGCTGGTGGCCTTCGAGAGCGTCTATTCCATGGACGGCGACATAGCCGACGTGGGCGCCACCGCGGCGCTGGCCCGGAAGTACGGCGCCCTGACCTATCTGGACGAGGTGCACGCCGTTGGACTCTACGGCTCGCGGGGCGGCGGCGTCTCCGAGCGCGACGGCGTCGCCGACCAGATCGACATCATCGAGGGCACGCTGGGCAAGGCGTTCGGGGTGATGGGGGGGTATGTCGCCGCCGACGCCGCCCTGATCGACGCCATCCGCTCCCATGCCGGCGGTTTCATTTTCACCACCTCGCTGCCCCCGGCCCTCACCGCCGGCGCCCTGGCCAGCATCCGCTGGCTGAAGGAGCATGACGAGGTACGGATCAAGCATCAGGAACGCGCCGCCGCCCTCAAGCGGCGAATGATCGCCGTCGGCCTGCCGTTGATGCCATCTGTAAGCCACATCGTGCCGGTGCTGGTGGGCGATCCGGTGCACTGCAAGCTCGTCTCGGACATGCTGCTGGCCGATCACGGCATCTATGTGCAGCCGATCAACTATCCCACCGTGCCGCGCGGGACGGAGCGCCTGCGCTTCACCCCCACCCCCTTCCACACCGACGCCATGATGGACGAGCTGGTCTCCGCCCTCGAGGGCCTGTGGGCGCGGTGCAACGTCAAGCGCCTGGGCGGCTACGCC
>PMOM01000017.1 GCA_003161535.1 Caulobacteraceae bacterium
GTCTCGCGCAGCAGGCTGACGTCATTGATGGCCAGGGCCCGGTGCTGCGCGCCATGGGCGTCCACCGCGGTCATGCTCAGGGGGTGGATGACCGCCTGCTCGGCGGCGGCGATGCGCTCGGCAAGACCGGTCTCGCCATAGTCGTTCATCAAGAAGCCCATGGAGCCGCGGTTCATGCCGTAGATGGGCCGCCGCGTGGCGAGATTGCGATGCAGCACCTCGAGCATGAAGCCGTCGCCGCCGAGCGCCACCACCACGTCGGCCTCATCTTCAGGGGTGTCGCCGTGCAGACGAATCAAGCGAGTCCGGGCCCGCACAGCCTCGGGCCGGTCGCTGGCGACGAAGGCGAGGCGAAGCACGGAAGATCGATCTGGGGCCGCCATCGCGGGCGCCAAGTGACGTGGAGGCCGCCGGGTTGTCAAATGACGCGAACCTAGGGACGCGCCTTACTCGTCGGGCCCGACGTCAAGTTCCCCAGGCGGCGGACGCAGGTCCGGGTCGCGCGTGTAGGGCCGCCCGACGGCCTTGGCCCAGGCGCGGCGACTGGCCTGGTAGGCGCGTTGGCGCTGGGCGGCCAGGGCCACGGTCATGGCGACTTTGTCGTCGGAAACGGCGGCTTTTCGCGTCATGGTCGTCTATTTAGGGTCTGCAGCCAATTTGCGCCACCGCGGGCCGTCGCCATCGAACCGCGCCCGCGTCAATCGGGTTCCACGCGGAATCGCCAAATGGACGCCTTAGGGGATAGAATCTGACGCTTGGCGTCCGCGCACGGACACCCCGCGGCCCGCGAACCGCCGTAATCTCGGTGCCGTGAAGCAGACGTTGCGAACGTCTCAGAAGGGTGGAGAGCCGCCCTTCCCCTGCACGCAGAAACCAGACAGTCTGCCTTGATGCAATCAAGCTGCACTTTGGCTGCCGCCGCCCGCTTTGCCCGACCCGGCCTGATGGTCGCCCTAGCCCTCGCCAGCGGGGCAGTCGCGCAGTCCCCGGAGAGGCAGAACCAGATGCAAGACCTCGCTGTGTTCCGGCGCGAGGTTTTTGAACCCTCCCGCGCCTATTCGCCTTCCGCCCGGATCAAGGCAGAGCAACGGCTCGTCAAGCTGGAACGGAGGGCCGGACACTTGTCCGAGGCGGCGCTCACGGTGGAGATTTGCCGGATCACAGCGCTGGCGGACAATCTGCACTCCAGCTGCTTCTTCAGCCGCAAAGCCGGTGCTCCGCTTGGGTTCACCGTCCTGGGCGACCGCTTCTTTGTCACGCTTGCCGATCCCTCCAACGCCGACCTGCTCGGCGGTGAGTTGATCGCCGTCGATGGTCACGGGTTGCCCGCGCTGAGGACGGCGGGCCGGTCACTCACCGGCGGACCGGCGGCTCACCGAGACCTAACCTTCTCCACCGTGCTGAACCGCCTGGACCTGCTGAACGCGCTGGGCGTGGCCGACACGCCTCAGTCCGCCCGCTACCGTATCCGCCTCCCCAGCGGCCGGATCGTTGAACGGTCTCTGGCTGTAACGGTGCGCGAGGCCGACTGGCCGAGCCTGCCCGCTGCTGACCGGACCCCGTGGGCTCTCCAGGACCGCGCCACGATTTACCGCTGGCGCGATGCACCCGAGCTTGATGCGGTGGTCGTTCAGCTTAGAGGCAACGTCGATAGGCCCGAGCGAAAGCTCCATGATTTTCTAACTGAGGCCGAAGCGAACAGAAAGCGTCTGGGCCGGACAAACGTCGTGCTCGACATGCGTTGGGACACCGGCGGCAACTTTCTCCTCAATCGCGATTTCATGCGCGCTTGGCCGTCCGCCTTGCCCACCCCTGGCCGCTTTTTCGTACTCACAGGCCCCGCGACGGTTTCGGCGGGCATAGCCAGCATCGCCTACCTGAAACTGGCTGGAGGAGATCGGGTCGTCCTCGTGGGCGAACCTGTGGGAGACCGGCTGATGTTCTTCTCCGAGGGTGATTTCAAGGAACTGCCCTACGCAGGCGTCATGCTGCTGCCGACCACCGAACGATACGATTTCCGCTCCGGTTGTCGGTCCTATAGCGACTGCTTTACGTCCATCGCCCAACCCGGTGGCCCCACGGCAACCCCTCTCGCCGAAGCAGCCGAGTACGACAGGACCTACGGTCGGGCGCCGTTGGAAATCGCCAACCTTGACCCGGACGTGGCCGCGCCTTGGACGATCCGCGATTATCTAGATGGCCAGGACCCTGGGATGAAGGCCATTGCCGACCTGTTGCAGCGGGCAAAGTAGCCGGGCCGACGAAGCTCCCTGTAAACAGACAGAACTGATGGCAGCTAAGGGTCGATCACCGCCATCCAGGCGACGCCAGGAAGCGGACGTTCGGTCGAGCATCCGCGCACCGTGAGGCCGGGCGCCAAACGTCAGATTCTATCGACTAGCTCAGGCATAAGAGCCCCATTCGTGTTGGATATCTTCTCGTTCGCAGAACGCCGTGAACTCATCGACTGCTCCGTCTCGCCCAGAGTATTTTTCTCGTAGTAGAGCGAACACCAGTTTGTGAAGCGCTGCGGCAGGAACATCAACCCAGAACTCGTAATCGCTATCGCCCCACACTTCTTCGACCTGCTTACCCATGTCTTGGGCGTCCAGACGTACCGAACCATCAGCATTGACGGAGAGGCGAACGGAGCGGAATGAATCACCTTCCTGGCGATATAACTGGGTTGAATAGATTTCGGTCATTCTTCACCTTTCTAGCGGATTGAATCCAACACTTGGCGCCTGCGGTTTGCGGCGGCGATGACTTTGTTTGGATCCGCGGTCCAGGCGAACGGTTTGGGCGTCTGATTGTGCTCGGAGACGCAGCGATTGATGGCGGCCTGAAGATCGACGACGCCCTTGAAGACCCCACGCTTGAGTTGTCGCTTTGTGAGGATGGCGAAGAATTCCTCGACGGGGTTGAGCCAACTGGACGAGGTGGGGGTGAAGTGGAAGGTCCATCGGGGATGACGCCCCAGCCATTCGATCACTGTCGGGTGCTTGTGGGTGACGTAGTGGTCGAGGGGCCTTTCCATGCGGCCCTTCCGCGACTACCTCACTATGGACGTCATTGGGAGGACAGATCGATGAAAACGATAGCGATTGTGATGGCCATCACCCTGGCCGGAGCGGCCGGTTCGGCGGAGGCCAGAGGTTGCGTCAAGGGCGCGGTGGTCGGCGGCGTGGCGGGGCATATCGCCGGTCATCACGCCCTGCTGGGCGCCGCCGCGGGGTGCGTGATCGGTCACCACTACGCCAAGAAGCACGATCTGGCGCGGGCGCGGCTGCGCCACTAGAGCGGGATGCGATTTTATTGAATTGACGATTCTCTCTCTTCGTTTTCCCCGCGAAAGCGGGGACCTAGGCTTTTTGACTTGGCCTATCCGAGGCGAAGCTCCGCAGAGAGTCCTTGCGCTGGGTCCCCGCCTTCGCGGGGAAGACGGAATGGGTGGGTCAACCTGACCGCATCTTGCTCTAATCGCGGCTTTGGCGCTTGACCGCGGGCGCGGCCGGCGCGAGTCTCGCAACGTCTAACAGCTCATCTCAGGAGAAACCGCCATGGCGGATGGATCGCTCGTCGGCCTGGATTCACTGCAGGGCAAGGTCAGCGAAGAGGAGTGGAACGCCCGGGTCGACCTGGCCGCCCTCTATCGCCTGGTGGCCCTCTATGGCTGGGACGACATGATCTACACCCATATCTCGGCCCGGGTCCCCGGCCCCGATCATCACTTCCTGATCAACCCCTATGGCCTGTTCTTCGATGAGATCACCGCCTCCTCGCTGATCAAGGTGGATCTCCAGGGCGCCGTGCTTCAGGAGACCGACTATTTCATCAATCCGGCCGGCTTCACCATCCACTCGGCGGTGCACGCCGCGCGCGACGACGCGCACTATGTGATGCACCTGCATTCCGACCAGGGAGTCGCGGTTTCGGCGCAGAAGGAGGGTCTGCTGCCGCTCAGCCAACACGCCCTCGTCATCCTGCCGCGCCTGGCCTACCACGACTATGAAGGCATCGCCCTCAACCACGACGAGCGCGAGCGTCTGGTGGCCGATCTGGGCGACAAGTCGGTGATGCTGCTGCGCAATCACGGCACCCTGGCGGTGGGCAAGACGGCGGCCGATTGCTGGGTGGGCATGTTCTATCTGGAGCGCGCCTGCAAACAGCAGGTGATGGCCCTGTCGTGCGGCCGCGACAAGGTGCTCATCGCGCCAAAAGCCAGTCAGGCCGAGGTCCGCGAGCAGGTAACCCGCGGCATGGGCGGCGCGCTGGCGTGGCCCGGATGCCTGCGCCGCCTCGATCGCCGCAGCCCAGGCTACGACGCCTAGCGGATAAAATCCGACGTTTGGGGTCCGGCCTCACGGTGCGCGGATGTTCTGGCGTCGCCTGGATGGCAGTGATCGGCCCATTGCGGACCTTGCCAGCAGTCGGTCAACTTGCCGTCCTCGGCCAAGGTTCAGCGCGTTCTAGGGGGTGACGCCCAGGCGCGTCAGGCCATCCTTGACGTCTTGCAGGCTCGGATTGATCTTCAGCGACGCGCGGTAGTCGGCGATGGCGGGGTCGCGCAGGCCCTTCATCTCAAAGGCGGTGGCGCGACTGTAATACGCGTGGGCGTAGTCGGGTTTGAGCGCGATCGAGCGGTTGTAATCGGCGATGGCAAGGTCGTAGAGGCCCTTGTGCGAATAAGCCAAGCCGCGAGTGTTGTAGGCGATGGCGGAATTGGGGTTCAACGCCAGCGACTGAGTCTCATCGGCGATGGCCTGGTCGTAGAGGCCCTTGTGCTTATAGGCGTAGCCGCGATTGTCGTAGGCTTCGGCCTTGGTCGCCGGCGACTCCTGAGGCGACTGAATCAGCGCGGTGCAGCCGTCGATCGTCTGATCGTCCGTGGCCGTGTCGCTATAGCACCAGTCGCGCTGCTGCTGGGTCTGGGCCCAGGCCGGGCCGAAGACCAGCGCCAGGGCCAAACCGATCAAGATTCCACGCATGTCGTCGCTCCCTGCGGGTCCAATTCGACGCGATCCCAGCTCTCTATCGCTGAGTTTAGCCGTCTCACTCTGGGAAGCTTACCACACGAGGGACGAATGGCCCCTAACCACCCTTCCGAGACGTTCGCAATGCCTGCTTCGCGGCATCGAGATTACGACGGTTCACGGGCTGCGGGATGTTCGTGGGCGGGCGCCAAGCGTCAGACTCTATCCAGTCGCCGACCGTTAGTTGGCGGGCGGCGAGGTCGCCACCTTGAGATAGGCGACCACATCGATGCGGTCCTTGGCCTGCTGCATGCCCGCGTATGTCATCTTGGTATCGGAAGCCACGGCGCGGGGATTGGCGATCCAACGGTCGAGGCTGGCGGCGTCCCAGACAATCTTGGAAGCTTTGAGGCCATCCGAATAGCTGAATCCGGCCTGGCTGGCGGCCTTGCGTCCGAACACGCCCCAAAGACCGGGGCCGATCATGGCGCCGCCGCCTTGCGCCACCGTGTGACACGATTTGCACACGGCGAACATCGCCTGGCCGTTGTCGAGGTCGGCGCCCTGATAGGCCGCCGGAAGGCTGGCCAGAGCGGCCTTCTTGGCGGCGTCGGTGATAGGGCCCGCGGCGGGGGGCGGGGCGGCCGTCTGGTCCGGCGCGCCGGTGTCGTCGGCGTTGGTCACCTTCCTCTGGCAGGCGACGAGCAGTAGCGCCGCGCAAAAGACAATCGTCATCGAGTAGGCGGCGCGCATCCT
>PMOM01000245.1 GCA_003161535.1 Caulobacteraceae bacterium
ATCCTGCTTCTGGCCATCCTGGGACTCGCGGCGGGCGCCGGCTTTGCCCTGTTTGCCTGGCGCGCGCCTTTGCTGAAGGATCAATCGGCCTTCGCCCCCATCAGTCGCGAGAGCGCGCTGATCATCAACAACATCGTGCTGGCGGCGGTGACAACGGCGGTGCTCGCGGGCACTTTGTGGCCCCTGATATTGGAAGCCTTCGGTCGCCAAGGCGGGGTGGGCGCTCCCTATTTCAATCTCGTCGTGGGGGTATTGATGGCGGTTGCTTTCATCATCTTGCCCGCCGGGCCCCTGCTGGCTTGGAAGCGAGCGGACGGCCTGGGCGTTCTGCAGCGGCTGACAGTGGCCGCCGCCGCCGCGCTGATCGTCGGAATCGCGGTGTTGGCGCTGAACAGCCCCAGTCGGGCTCTGGCGTCCGTCGAGGTGGCGCTGGGCGCCTGGCTGATCGCCGGATCCGTCGTCGAGGTCGCCCAACGGATGCGAGCGGTCCACGGGCCCTGGCGCCAGAGCCTTCGCCGCCTGGTCGGCCTGCCCCGCGGCGGCTGGGGCATGAGTCTCGCGCACCTTGGGCTTGGCGTCTTTGTCATGGGAGCAGCCTTCGAAACGGCCTGGAAGAGCGAGAACGCCGCCGTGCTTGCCGAAGGCGGGGCGACGAGTCTGGGCGGGTATCGCCTCATTCTGGATCAGGTGACCGACCTTCCCGGACCGAACTACGACGCCGAACGTGGCGTCATCCGCGTCATCGACCGCGCCGGCCGCGTGGCCTGCGTCGCCAAGCCGGAGCGACGCACCTATGACACCGGCGGCCAGACGACCTCACAGGTGGCGATCTGCGCCCAGGGTCTCGACGACATCTACATCGTCTTGGGTGAGGCGCGCGCCACGACCGCCGGGGGCTCGGCCTGGCTGGTCAGAAGCTATCGGAATCCGTGGGTCCGGCTGATCTTCCTGGGGCCGTTGCTGATGGCCCTCGGCGGGGCCCTGTCGCTGTCGGATCGGCGTCTTCGCCTGGCCGCGGGGCGGCGCGCCGCCAACCCGCTGATGCGGGCGCCGGCGAAATGAGCACGCGCCGGCTTGCGACGGCGTTCTGCGCGCTTCTGTGCCTGGCGGCGGCGGCCGACCCGGCCGATCGCCTGGCGAACCCAGTCCAGGAGTCGCGCGCGCGGACCATCTTTCAGGAGACGCGTTGCCTGATCTGCCAGGGTCAGTCCATCGATGACTCGGACGCCGACCTTGCTCACGACCTGCGGCAGATCATACGCGCGCAGATCGCCTCCGGCCGAACCGACGGACAGGTGCGCGCCTTTCTGGTCAGTCGCTACGGCGAGTTCGTGTTACTTCGGCCGCCTTTGTCCCTCGACAATGCGCTGCTTTGGAGCAGCCCGTTTCTGGTCGGTCTGCTTGGACTGGCGCTCCTGGTCTTTCGCGCGCCGCGGCGGACCGGACCGCCAACCCTATCGCCGCGAGAGGAGGCGCGTATCGACCTCCTTCGCCAGGACGAAGAACTCTGACATGTTCGCGCCTGAAATAAGCTCTAGGAACGCCGCGGCCATAATGGAAGGAAGCGCCTGTGAGCCCTCGCGCTCCTTGCCATCCAACCCTAGATATCGGGGACCCGGGGCCCCAACATTTCCGGGAACGAGGAGTGAAGTGATGCCGGTCAACAAATCGCATGTTGTGGTGGGCGCTCTCGCCGGCGCTGCGGTCACGGTCGCCGCCATGGCCGGCGCGGGTATCCGTCCACCTGGTTGGAGCGGTGACGATTTGGGTCACCTGATCAAGGCTTCGACCGAGCCGGTTTTAGCCTCCACGCCCGGCGCGCCGATGTCCTTCGCCGACATTTTCGAGAAGGTGTCGCCGGCGGTGGTCTCGATCAAGGTCACCTCCAAGGTTGATGTCAGCGCCGCAGCCCGCGCGATTCCCGGGTTCGAGAATTTTCCCTTTGACATCGTACCCAAAGGAGAAGGGCCAGGCGGCGGCGCGCCCGATGGCCGGCGGGCGCCCAAGCTGATGTCCAGCGGTTCGGGATTCTTCATCTCCTCGGACGGCTACATCGTCACCAACAACCACGTCGTGGACAATGCCGAAGATATCAAGGTCGTACTCAACAACGGAAAGGAACTGAACGCCGTTCTGGTCGGCCGCGACGACGGCACCGATCTGGCGGTGCTTCGGGTGGAAGGCAGCGGCTACCCCTATGTCGACTTCGAAAACAAGGCGCGTCCCCGCGTGGGCGATTGGGTCCTCGCCGTGGGCAACCCCTATGATCTGGGCGGCACCGCCACCGCGGGCATCGTTTCGGCCTACAATCGCGACATCGGCGAGAAGTTCGTCGATTACATTCAGATCGACGCCCCGATTAATCGCGGCAACTCGGGAGGTCCGACCTTCGACACCTATGGTCGCGTGATCGGAATCAACACCCAGATTTTCTCCCCCTCGGGCGGCTCGGTGGGGATCGGCTTCGACATTCCCGCCGACGTGGCCGAGAGCGTCACCAAGCAACTGATGGCCGGGCATAAGATCACGCGCGGCTACATCGGCGCGACCATCGAGGATTTGAGCGACGAACTGGCCGGCTCCTGGGGGTTGTCCGGGCGCAAGGGCGCGGTCGTGGCAGGCTTGGTGCCATCCGGGCCGGCGGCGCGCGCCGGCATCGAGCCTGGAGATGTGGTCGTGGCCGTCAATGGGCGTGCTGTGACAACCGGCAATGAACTGATGCGGGAGGTCGCCAAGGTTCACGCCGGAGACGTCGTGCACCTGGACGTCTTCCGCAACGGCAAGGAACGATCAATCGACATCCATGCCGGACTTCGGCCCTCCGAGGCTCAGCTCGCCCAAAACGGTGGGGTCAGCGGCGGTGATGAGGATTCGGGCGCTGCCGGCGCGGGCGTGAGATCAGCGCCCCACTCGCAGATTCTGGGCATGTCGCTGGCGCCGATCGACCCGGCCGCGCGGCAGCAATACAGCATCGGCGCGGCAGTCCGCGGGGTGGTTGTGGAAGACGTCAGGGGTTCGTCCGACGCCGGAGACAAGGGTTTGCGCAGAGGTGACGTCATCGTCCGCGCCGGCGATCACGAAGTGGCCAGCGCCAGCGATGTCCTGGCCGCGGTTGGCGAGTGGAAGAAGGCCGGGCGCACGAGCATCCCGCTGGCGGTGAACCGCGGCGGCGTGACCCGCTTCCTGCCCATCAAGATCGAGGGCTAGGGGGCCAGCCCTGTCAGTCCGTTGGTGAGACTAAGCGGCCGCCAGCTATGCCGTTTCGCCCGGGATGATTTTCCTCTAGTCTCGCCCGCTCGGGAAACCCGGGCGATGGCCCGCGCCGCGATGAAAGGGGCCGAACGCCGATGCGACTGTTGATCGTCGAAGACGACCTCCAGGCGTCGGGGGCCATGGCCACGGGTCTAACCGAAGCGGGTCATGATTGCCTCTGCGCGGCGGACGGCGAGGCCGGTCTGGCGGCGGCGCGCGCCGAGCACTTCGATGTTCTGATCGTGGATCGGATGATGCCGCGCCTGGATGGGGTGGGCATGGTCGAGAGTCTGCGCAAGGATGGCGACCAGACACCGGTGCTCTTTCTCTCGGCCCTCGGCGAGATCACCGATCGCGTCACGGGCCTAAGGGCCGGGGCCGACGACTACCTGGTGAAACCCTACGCCTTGGCGGAATTGGCCGCGCGCGTCGAGGCGCTGGCCAGGCGTCGTGAAACCGGTTCGGTTCAGACACTTCTGCGGGTCGGCGATCTGGAGATGGACCTGATCGGTCGCCAAGTGCGCCGCGATGGCAAGGCGATTGATCTGCAACCGCGGGAGTTCCAGCTTCTGGAATTCCTCATGCGCCATGGGGGCCAATCGGTGACCCGCACCATGCTGCTGGAAAAGGTCTGGGGATATCACTTCGATCCGCAGACCAATGTGATCGACGTCCACATCTCGCGGCTGCGATCCAAGATCGACAAAGGCTTTGAACGGGCGATGCTGCAAACGGTGCGCGGTGCGGGTTACCGGCTGGAAGCCTGAAGAGGGGCGTATCCCATGCGCCTGCCGCGCCTTTTTCGCACGACGCCGTTTCGGCTGACGCTGCTGTTTCTGCTCCTCTTCGCGGCCGCCGCGAGCGCCTTTCTAGCCTACATCTACATTGCCACCGCGGGAGAGGCGACAAGCCGCGCCGACGCGCAGGTCCTCCATGAAATGCAGTCCCTGGAGACGATCTATCGCTCGGACGGTTTTTCGGTGCTCAACCAGGCGGTGATCAACCGAACGCGTGGCGAACGCCTGCTCCTCTACCTCTTGATGAACAAAAACGGCCAGCCGATCAGCGGTTCCCTGACGCGTTCACCGATGCGCGATTTCGCCGGGACGCGCGATTGGCTCAGCTTCGAGCTCATCCGAAGGGACGCGGACGGTTCGATTACGAAGCGCCCAGCCCGCGGGCTGGAAGAGACCCTCCCGGGCGGTGAGCGGCTGTTCGTCGGCGTCGACGTCGGCGATGCGGAATCATACGCGGCCAAGATCTTGCGCGCCCTGTGGGGGGCCGGCGCCTTGGTCATCCTTCTGGGCTTGGCCGGCGGCGTTCTGGTCAGCCGCAATGTCAGCCGCAATATGTCCAGCTTGACCGCCGTCATTGACCGGGCCCGCGGTGGCGATCTGGGAGTGCGCGCCACGGTGCGCGGGACCGGCGATGAATACGATGAGCTTGCCGCGGGGCTCAACGACATGTTGGACCGCTTGGAGCGATCGGTGGGCGGGTTACGCCACGCCGGCGACGCCATCGCCCATGATCTGCGCTCCCCACTTACCCGGCTGCGCGCCCGGCTGGAGGCGGCCGTGATTGAGGTCGAAGCCGGTCGCGCCGACGCCAAGGCGGCCTTGCAGCAAGCACTGGAAGACGCCGACGGGGTATTGCGCACTTTTGCTGCTGTCCTGGCCATCGCCCGGCTGGAGGCGGCCGTGGATACACCGTCGCCAAACCTGTTCGATCCCGCCGCCCTGGCCGCGAGCGTAGCTGAACTCTACGGGCCGCTTTGTGAGGACAAGGGCCTCGATTTCAAAGTTGAGCTCGCCGCCGGCTTGAATCTCAAGGGCAACCCTGAGTTTGTCGCCCAGGCGCTCGCCAATATTCTCGACAACGCCGTCAAATACACCCCCGCGGGCGGAGCGATCATGCTGCGCGCGCGGCGCCGATCCAGCGGCGATATCGAACTGTCGGTGACCGACACCGGTCCAGGTATCGGTCCGGGTGATCGGGCGCGTGTCGTGGAGCGTTTTGTGCGACTAGAGAACAGCCGCAACGAGCCCGGGGTGGGACTGGGTCTTTCTCTTGTCGCCGCGGTGGCGCGTGCGCATCACGGACGCCTGGAACTGGACGAGGGGCCGGGAGCGATAGATCAAAGCGGCCCGGGATTGCGGGCGGCGCTCGTGCTGCCAATGATCACCTGAGGCTTGGCCGCTGACCGCGCTCGTTGAACAGCTAGTCCCGTGCGGACCGGTCGTTGACGCCAAGGCGGCGCAGCGCGCGCGCGATCGGCTGGAGCAAAGCGCGCGCGAAGGCGGCTGGGACAATCTGCTCGAGGCCGCGTGGCCATCGCTGGCGCCGGTGTTCGCGGCGTCGCCCTATCTTGCCAGGATTGTGCGCCGATGGCCGCAGTGGCTGCGGCGCGTGCTCGGGGGCGATCCGGACCACCAGCTTGCCGCCCTGCTCAAAGCGGCCGCGGCATGCGGCCAGCAGAGCAACCTCGCCACGGCCACATCACAGCTGCGCAGGCTCAAGAGCGAACTGCACCTGCTCGCGGCGCTGGCCGACCTAGGCGGCGTTTGGGGCCTGGAGTCGGTGACAGGAGCCCT
>PMOM01000195.1 GCA_003161535.1 Caulobacteraceae bacterium
TCGTTGAAGTCGTGGGCCGGGGTGATCTTCACCGCTCCCGAGCCCTTCTGCGGATCGGCGTAATCGTCGGCGATGATCGGGATCGGACGGCCGACGATGGGCAGGCGCACGCATTTGCCGATCAGGCCGGCGTAGCGCGCATCTTCCGGGTGCACCGCGATGGCGGTGTCGCCCAGCATGGTTTCGGGGCGGGTGGTGGCCACCACGATCTCGCCGGAGCCGTCTTCCAGGGGGTAGGCCAGATGCCAGAAGTGGCCGTTGACCTCGCGCTGTTCGACCTCCAGATCGGAAATCGCCGTCTGGAATTGCGGATCCCAGTTCACCAGTCGCTTGTCGCGGTAAATCAGCTTCTGCCGGTGCAGGGTGACGAACACCCGGCGCACCGCCGCCGACAGGCCGTCGTCCAGGGTGAAGCGCTCCCGGCTCCAGTCGCAGGAGGCCCCCAGCCGCCGAAGTTGTTCGACGATCGCCCCGCCGGACTTGGCCTTCCATTGCCAGATGCGTTCGACGAAGGCCTCGCGCCCCATGTCGCGGCGGCCGATATTGCCCTCGTCGGCGAGCTGGCGCTCGACGACCATCTGGGTGGCGATGCCGGCGTGATCGGTCCCCGGCAGCCACAGGGCCGCCATGCCGCGCATGCGGGCGAAGCGGACCAGGACATCCTGCAAGGTGGTATTGAGCGCGTGGCCGATGTGCAGCGCGCCGGTGACGTTGGGCGGCGGGATGACCAGGGTGAAGGTCGGCGCGCCCGGATCATCGCTGGGTGCGAAGGCGCCCGCCGCCTCCCATTGGCGATAGAGACGCGGCTCGGCGGTGGCGGGGTCGAAGGTCTTCTCAAGCATGACCGGTTTCGCGTTGGAGCGAGGCGCGCCGCTTTGGGGCGCCGGACGAGACGAGCGGCTGGTTTCCCGCTTGCGAAGCGGGTGAAGCGCCTAGCGTACTCGACCGCGCGAGATGCGCTCAACCTCCTCGTCCACGCGCGCCTGGACGATCGAGGCCAGATGCTGGTCGAGCCAGGTCTTCAGCATGGGCCGAAGCAGTTCGCGGGCGACGTCCTCAAGGCTGCGGCCGGCGGGTGGCATGACCAGGTGGGCTCGGTCGCTGACCGAGGTGTCGACGGCCGTCGAAAGCCTGCCAAGCGAAGAGGCGGCGCTGGCGGCGGTCGACTCGCCGACCAGGCCGTGCTCCAGCCGCGCTCCGGCGGGAGGCTGCTGGGTTGGAGCGGCGGAAGGGGCGCCGCGATCGGGGGCTGGCGCATCGACGCTCGGCAAGGCCGCGGGCGCCCGTTCGGTCAACAACAGTCGCTCACCCTCCGACCTTGGCCTGGGCGGATTCTCGGGGGCCTCGTCCTCGGAAATGATCCGCCGGATGGAGGCCAGGATTTCATCCATGCTGGGTTCCGGGGCGGTCTGATCGGGCATTTCGGCGAGCCATGGAGCTGAACGTGGAAAGTAGAGCTGACGTGATACGCGACAACGCCGCCGATCGCAATTTCCTCCACGGCCTGGGCGCCGCGCGCCGCCCCTAGCGCCCGGTCTCCACGACCGCCGGCCGCTCGATGATCGCCGGCGCGCCGATGCGGTCCAATCCGGAGACCACCGGCTGCCAGGGGATCCAGCCCCACGCATGGCGCACGTGATCGAAATTGGTTTTCGGATCGTAAGGCGCCGCCACCGTGGTGAGGTCCTGGGCGAACAAGGAGCCGGTGGCGGCCAGCAAGGCGGCGGCGGCGACATATTCGTCGTGCCTGGCGGTGACCAGGGCGAGCTGGGCGTTGCCAAGATCCTGCTCGGTGATCAGCACGTCCAGGGTGGTTCGAAGGCCGGCCTGAGCCTCCTGGCGGACACCCTCGAAGGCGATATTGGCGGCGCGCACCTGTTCCTGGTTGGCCAGAAGGCCGGCGCGGGCCCCCAGGAGCTGGTTCCAGGCCCGCGAAACGCTGAGCAGAACCTGACGCCGGGTGGTCTCGATGGCGATGCGATCGACGTTGTTGTTCTCCGCCGCCTGTCGGATGCGCGATGAGGTCAGGCCGCCGGTAAACAGCGGAAAGCTGGCCACCGCCGTGGCCGACACATCGTGGCTGTAGTTGGCGAACGGGCTGGCGAGACCTAGATTGCCGCCGATGTAGCCGAGGTTGGCCTGAAGCGAGAGGGTGGGGCGGGTCTGCGCCTTGGCCTCGGCCACGCGCGCGGCGCTGGCCTGTTCGGCGTAGTCGGCCTGGCGGACTTGAGGATTGTTGCTCATGGCCGCGCTGAAGGCCTGATCGACGGTGGCCGGCAGCAGTCGGCCGAGCGAGGGTTCGGGGGCCAAGTCGCCGGGATTTTGACCGACCACGGCGGCGTAGCCGGCGCGGCTGTTGGCCAGCTGCGCCTGGGCGGCGGCAAGTTGCGCGCGGGCGGCCGCCACGCGGCCCTCGGTTTGCGCGACATCGGTGCGGGTGATTTCGCCGACCTCGAACCGGGCTTGCGATTCCTCTCGTTGGCGATCCAAAAGACGGACGTTTTCCTCGGCGATGGCGACGCTTTCCTGATCGCGCCTGACATCCGCATAGGCTTCGATGACGCTCTGCAGGACGCTCTCCTCGGTGGCCCGCAGAAGCTCGCGTCCGGCCAGTATTCCGGCCTCGGCGGCGCTCACCTGGCTCGACACGCGTCCGCCGGTGTAGATCGGCTGGGTGAGGCTCAGGGTCGCGCTGGAGGTCTGGCTCTGGCCGGTGGGAAAACTCTGGGTCTGGCCCGGCGCCGACTGGCCGGCGAACTGTTCATTGTTGGTGTCCGTGGTCACCGTCGCCTGGACCGTGGCCGTGGGCCGATAGCCCGCTTCGGCCTGCACATAGGTCTCGTCCAGGGCGCGCTGGGTGGCCCGCTGGCCCTGCAGGGTGGGATTGGACGCATAGGCCAGGGCGATGGCGTCGGCCAGGGTCTCGGCCCGCGCGCCGGCGCCGGCCGCCAAGGCGAGGCCGCAGATGGCGACTCGCAACTTGCCCCGGTGACTATTCGACATGCGCCGTCCTCGACTGGCCCCGATTGAGGGGGTCTGGACCGGCTATGAACGACGGCGGGGACCGCCGCTAGCCTCGCGCCGATTAAGCTTTCGTCACGTGACGGACGCCATGCCGTTAAAACACGAAGCCGCGCGGCGCCTCGAATCCGGCCATGATCGGCGGGGTGCTGTCGAACAGGGGCAAGGATCCCACCGCCCCGGCCGACCGCAGATAGAGCACGGCGCGGCCGATCGGTCCGTCGCGCTCGACCACGCCCAACCGCCCGCCCGGCGCCAGGGCCGCCAGCCAGGCCGCCGGCGCGCGCGCCACGGCGCCTTCGCATACCACCACGTCGTACGACCCGCTGGCCGGGATGGCGTCAAGCGCATCCAGACGGGTCACCGCCAGGCCCATGGCCTCCAGCACCTGGGCGGCATAGGGCGCGGCGATGGCCAGGCAGGTCTCGCCGGCGCGCGGGCGCAGGGCCTGCAACAGTTTGGCGACCTCGCGGGGCCGCAGCATCCAGCGACCCGGCGCATATTCGATCTCGGCGTCGGCATAGGCGAGGCGGCGCTTGGCGGCCGGCGCCAGGTCCTCGCGGGCGACGGCGCGCATGGCGTCCTGGATGGCAAGGTCGGGAACATCCGATGGACGCACCTGGCTGTCCACCATGTTCGTCCGCTCGGCCGCCAGGTCGGCGCTCATGAGTGATCTCTGAAAAATTCGGGGCGATCCGCGCGGGGTTATAGGTCGCCGGCGAAGCCTGAAGCAATCGATGCGCGCTTCAGAGGCCATTTGGGCGGCCTTGTTGCTCGCGCAAGGGCCATCTGTTAGCCATCGCCACGCCTCTGGGCCTGGTGGCGGAGTGGTTACGCAGCGGACTGCAAATCCGCGCACCCGAGTTCGATTCTCGGCCAGGCCTCCATCGCCCTCGCAACGGTCTCAGCCGAGCGGCTAGTCGTAGGTCACCGTAACGGAGAGGGTGCCCTGGTAAAGGCCGGAAGGCGTTGTGTTGGTGACCGCGAAGTGGCCGCCGACGCCAAAAGGCAGGGTGCCGGATGACCCCACCGTGCCGCCGAGGGTGCCGCTTGCGAGGGTCGTCGTGGTGGTGACGGTCAGGATGTTGGCTCCCGAGGTCAGGTTGAAGTTCGGCGCGCTGATCGTGAAGGTTTGCTGGCCCTCACCGGTGACGGTGTAGTTGGCCGCGGTTCCGGTGGAGCCGGCGAGCGCGCCGTTGCCCGCGCCGCTGATTGACCGGCCACCCGCCGCGGCGATGGTCACCGTGTTGGTGGTGCCCACGAGGGTGGACCTCACGATGGAGCCGAAGTTCAGGAGCGAGTTGTTGGCTATGCTGATGGGGCGAAGGACGGTGGCCGTGGCGGTGCCCGCCGCCAAGTTGACCGGTGTGCCGGTATCGGGCGCGATGCCCTCCACCTCGAATTGCGACGTGGCCGCGCCGGTGGCGCCGCTCGTGTTGTCGGAAATCGGTATGTCCATGCCCAGGAGGAAGGTCTCGGTGCCGTTATGGGCGACCGAGGTGGTGTTCTTGAAGGTCAGCGTCGAGGTTCCGGCGCCGGTCACGCTCGACGGCGTGAACGAGCCGGCGGACACGTTGAAAACCCCCAGAGCGCCCATCCGCCCGCTCGGCGAGCCCACGGCGACGATCTTGAACAGGGAGCTGGCGCACGATCCCGATGTCCCACCGCAGGTGGCCGTGACGGTGATCAGGCTCGTCCCAGTCGTGACCCGCACGGCCGAGCCGCCGGCTTGGCCGATGGCGCCGGAACTGGCGGTGACGGTGAAGGTCGTGGTCCCGCTTCCGGCCGCGCCGGAGACCACCTTCCCCAAAGCGGGCGTCGCCGTGACCGTGGCCGATAGCGTTCCCGCCGCCCAGCCTGGCGCGGCGGTCAGACAGAGCAAGGCGCCGGCCACGCCGGCCGCGTGAAATCGTCCGAGGCGTCCGGCGCGCGTCATCCTGAACAGAGTAACGCGTAACCTAGCGGAACGGTCAATTTATTGTCGGTGCGGTGACCAGGGGCGCGTCGGGCCTGTCGAACACAACCTCGGCGGTCAGGTCCGGCAGGGAGCCGCCGGTCGCCGGCACCACCAGGCGTTTGGGGTCTTTCAGGCGCATGTGCAGGCGTTCGGCCTGTTCGGGGTCGAGCTGGAAGTCATAGGCCCCGGCGCTCAGGTGCTCGAAGTCGGCGGTGCCGTCGTATTCGGTGGAGGCCTCCAGGGGCGTCCCGTGTTCGGGGACGAGGCGAACGCGCACGGCTGACAATCCGACCAGCGCTCCGTCCTGCATCAGCACGACGTGGGCGATCAGTTCGCTGCTGGCGGTGATCGGATAGGGGACCCGAATCACCAGGCCGGGCCTGGGCGTGAAGATGACGGTGTGCGGCGGCGACTCCACGAAGGGATCGTCGATGGCGTCCAGCCCCACCTGCAGCCGGGCCGTCGGCGAGGAGCCCAGGCCGGTGATGAAGACGCGGCCCTTGGCGTCGGTCACCGCCTTGCTCGCCCCCCCATCGATGCTGACATTGGCCACCGGCTTGTCGCCCGGCTCATAGACGCCGCTGCCGCTGTTATCGACGAAGGAATCGAAGGCGACGCTGCCCCCCGCCGCCGGGCCCGGACGAGTGACCACATAGCGCCGGCTGGCCGGATCGAACACCAGACCGAAGGCGAAGGAGACGCCGATCTGCCAGACATTGGTTGGCGTGGTGTAATTGCCGCTCACCGACAGGTCGCCATAGCGGGTGTGCATGATCGTCCCGGCCTGAAACGTGGTGTCCCGGCCGGCGAAGGACTGGCCAAGGCCCAGGTGCAGGGTGGTGGTCTTGGTCAGATCGTGGTCGGCGGTCACGCTGAGGTCGGCGACCTGAAACTTCGGTGTGATGTCGTAGTCCAGGCTGGCGCGCAGTTGCCATCTGAACTTGTAGAAGGTCGAGGCGGACAGATTGCCGGTGGTGACGGTGCTGCCGGCGGCCGCCGGCGTGGTGCTGGCCAGGGCCCCGGGCATGCCGTTGGCCAGGGCGACGCTCGCCGCGTTGGCCGAAACCGGAGTGACATTGGCCGGCGGGGGCGGGGCGTTGGACTGGAAATCCACCGAGTTCGACAGCAGGATGTCGCGCACGGTGACCGAGGAGTGAAAGCTCCCGATCAGGCTCGAAGAGTGGTCGGCGAAGACATTGTAGGATCCCCCCAGGCTAAGGGGCAGCAGAAGGCGTTTGAACGGCTGCAGGTTGAAATCCATGTCGACTTCGCTGTGGCTCACCAGCACGCGAGGATCGGCGCCGCTGCCCACGGTCTCGTCGAGAAAGCCACCCTGATATTCGGCGTGGCGCACGACGGTCGAGATGCCGAAGAGTTTGCCGGCCAGCCCCAGGGATTCGGCCGAGCCGCCCCGGTTGTCCCCGGCCGCGTCCAGTTGCACCGAGAAGCCCAGAAACGACGAGCGCGTCCCGGCGGTGATCATGAAGCGCCGCAGGCCATTGGGCGGGGTATAGGCGGCCAGGCCACCGATCAGGGTCACGCCTTCGGTCAGGCCATAGGCGGCGTCGGCGGTCAGCCGCAGCGCGCCGGTTCCCGGCGTCACCGGCTGGCCTGGCGCCAGCTTTTGCACATTGATCAGCGGCGTGTCTTGCTGGACGACGCCCATCTCGAAGGTCAACTTGCCCTTGGCCAGTTGGCCGCCGCCGACATTGACGATCCGCGTGGTTTCGCTGCGCACCCCGCCTGGGCCATTGAGGACGATGCGGATCACGTTCAGCCCGCGCACCAGGGGCACGTTGAGGAATTCATACCGCCCCTGCACCGGGGTTCTCTGGCCGCTGCGCAGGACATCGTTGATGTAAAGCTCGGCGTCATAGCCGATCGGCAGGTCGCCGCGCAGGTCGATGTGATTGAAGACGCTGGTCTGTTCCAGCGGCGCGGTGGTGAAGGCGAAGCCCCGGCCGCCCGTGCCGCGCGGGCCTAGCGCCAGGACCGGGGTGAAGACATCGCCGGCGCTGGCGCTGGTGGCGTTAATCGGGCCAAGCAGGCCGCCCTTGACGTCGTGCCGCTCGAAGGTGGCCTGGACGCTGGAGAGCTGGCCGTTCAGGTCCGAGCCGAGGAAACCCCGGAAGCCCGTGTAAAGCAGGTCATCGGCCACGCGGATTTCGTAGCCGCGCGGAAATTGCGGGGAAATGGCGCTGCCGCCGCTCTGCAGCGAGATGTCGAAGGCCGGCGGACTGAACAGCAAATAGGGCGAGACAATGCGCAGGGCCGGCTCGGCGCCTTCGACGTCCGGCCGCAGGGCGCGCAGCTGCGCGACGCGCTCCAGTCGGGCCTGGATCGGCAGCTTCTCGGTGGCCTTGAGCTTGAGCTGCAGCGCCTCGACGTCGGTGGTGATCTTGACCGGCAGGATGCGCTCCAGCGCCGAGGCCCGCACGTAGATGTCGACACCCGTGGCGGCGATGTCCAGCGGCGTGAGGTTCAGATCGCGTCCGTTCAGGCGGCCGACCCCGCTGGCCAGATCGATGAGCAACGCCTGCTGAGCCTGACCCAAAGATCCGCTCACCCGCCGCTCGGTGGGCGATACAGTGATATTCAGGTCCAGCAGACGGGCGAGTTCCCCCAGCGGCAGCAGGGGATCGTCGGGCGATCCGTAGGCCGGCAGGGCGTCGGTGAGGGTAACTCCGTCCAGATCCACGGCCAGCAACAGCAGATCTTCGTCGTGGATTTCCGCCTTGGGGACGGCGGTCGCGGCCGCCAGGGCGGGGGGCCCGGCTTGCGGTGGAGGCGCGGCGGGTCTGGTCGGGACGGCCGTGCGCGGCCCGGCTGTATCCGTGGGCGTCGACGGGCTAGCGGCGGCCAGGGCGACCGCGGGCCACCCCCCGGTCAAACCAACAAGCGCCAGGGCCAGCCAGGAGGCCCAACTACGGAGTTTTGAAGGTTGTTGTCGCAACCACTCGACCCGGGGCCGTGTCGTCGTCCTTGAAACTGATTTCAAGTTGCTCGCCGGGCGCGGGCGTCCGCTTTAAGGGGATCTGCATCTGTCGGTGATCGATTTCCGTATAAACGCCGACGCCGCGCGCCAGGCCCAGGGGGTCCTTGGAGCCCTTCTCCTTGGCGCCGCGCACCTCGATATTGCCGAACAGGGAGCTCGTCCCCGATCGAACGATTTCGAATTTCAGCACCGAGATTGGGCGGGGCGGAGAGGCGCCATCGGGCGACAGATTCTCCGTCGTGATGCTTACCTTCTCGATGCTTCCGCGCACGTCGGGCGGGCCGACGCGGATGATCAGCGGAATGCTGATCCCGAAGACCGAGTTGATCTGAAACCGCAGCTCCCGCGGATTGCCGATGGCGGCCTGCTCGGCGGTGAGACCGATGTCCCTGGGCGGAATGGTGGTGACCGTCAGGTGGGTTCGATATTCGCCCGGCTGCGGCGGATTGCCGGCCGCGCCCGCCACCGGCGCTTCGGCGCGGATGCGGATGGTCTGGCCCTTGCCTGGCGCCAGGGTGGCGCGACGCGGCGCCGTCACCACCATGGCTTTGGCGGACAACAGCTTATCGAGATAGGGCTTGAGGTCTGGCTTGCTCGCGGCTTCGTCCACGGCCACGATCTGTCCGTCGGGAAGCATGATCCGGTCGACCAGCTGGATATCGAAGGTGGCCGGCCCCGTGCCCTGGTTGAAGACGTAGACGGTGGCCGTCCGTCCCAGGTGGTCAAAGGTGACGCGCTTGGGCGAAATGTTCAGGTTGGCGTGAATGTTGTTGGTCGGCGCCACTGTCGTGGCGGCCGGAGGCGTGGCGGCGGTCGCGCGGGCCGTCCCTTGGGCGATGGCCACGCACGCAAACGCGGAGAAGACGCCGAACAAAACAGCGGGAGCCAACCATGCGCCCGCGCGGCGAGCGTAGAGCCGCGTGGGCGAAGTTGCCGCCTTGCCTGCCATGCGCCGCGTCCGCCAAGTCGATCCGGCCCCAGGACCGTGGAGAGGAGGCAAATCTTGAAGGTTTCCGATTAATCCCACGTGAACATTGCCCCGGCGCTAATTGTACGAGGCGATCACGGTCAGCACGCCCTTGTAATTGCCAGGTACAAGGTTGTTGCCCGCGGTCACCGCCCCGCCGACGCTGAAGCTCAGGACCCCGCCGTTCAGCGTTCCGACCACCGCGACCGGTCCGCTGAACATGCTTCCGGTCACCACGCCGGGGACGACACCTGCCCCGGCGCCCAATCCGGGGGTGGCGCCAACCGGACTGACCGTGCTCACCGTAATGGTGTTGGCGCCGCCTGCTTGCACCACATCCACCGTGGCCGGCACCGACATCGATAGGGCCGAACCCCCGCTGGAGACCGCGACGTTGGCGGTGGAACTGGTCACGCCGCCGCTCACCCCGCTGCCCACCGCCGCCGGTATGTTGGCCATGCCGCTGTTGACGATGGTGTTGACGGTGGACGCCTGGACGGTGAAGGTCAGGTTCTGCGTCACCGTGATCGAGGCTGGGTCATTGACCTGGGCGGTGGCCTGGGTCACCGAGCTGGCGCTGTTCTGCGCGCGCGACGCCGAAGCGCCAAGCGCCGCGGCGGCCAATATCGTCAGGGCGAGGAAGGCGCGCATGGGAAGCCTCATAGCACGACACCCGCGCTCGGCGTAGCGCGACGTGCGAGGCGGCCCCGCCCGACCTGGGAAGGACCGCCCTTGCGCGTTCAAATTCAGTCGATGCCGGTGTCGGCCTAGTTGTAGGCGACGGTGACGGCGAGGTTGCCGGTGTAGGCGGCCGATGTGGTGGTGGTGGTTACCGGAAATGAGCCGCCCACGCCGAACGTGGCGCTGCCGGTCGAGCCGATGGCGCCGGTGAGGGTGCCGGTCGCGGCGGTGGTGGTGGTGGTGACGACCAGGGTGTTGGAGCCCGAGGTCAGGTTGAAGCTCGGGGCGCTGATCGAAAAGGTCTGGCCGCCTTCGCCGCCGACGGTGTAGGTCGCCCGGCCGCTGGCCGCCGAGCCGCCGGCCGTGGCGTTGCCGCCGGTGAACGTTCGGGCGCCCGAGGTAGGATCAATGGTCACCGTGGTGGTGGTGTCGGTGGGCTTGATGACCGTGCCGAAGGCCAGCAGGGTGTTGTTGGCGATGGTGATCGGCTGGATGACGGTCGCCGAAGACGTAGTCGTCGAGAGGGCCGAATTCTGGGCCAGGGCCGGAGCGGCCAGGGCGCTAAGCGCGGCGGCGCCGACGGCGATCTTCAGAGCGAGATTCATGTCAATCCTTTCCAGGGTTCAAGGGGCGGCCCAGCCCGATCAGGGGAGGGCCGCACTTGCGCGTTCAAATTCAGTCGATGCCGGTGTCGGCCAGTTTAGTTGTAGGCGACGGTGACGGCGAGGTTGCCGGTGTAGGCCGCCGAAACCGTGGTGGTGGCGACCGGGATCGAACCGCCGACGCCGAACGTGGCGCTGCCGGTCGATCCGATCGCGCCGCTGAGCGTGCCGGTGGCGGCGGTCGTGGTGGTGGTGACCACCAGGGTGTTGGCGCCCGAGGTCAGGTCGAAGCTCGGCGCGCTGATCGAAAAGGTCTGACCGCCTTCGCCGCCCACCGTATAGGTGGCCCGGCCGCTGGCCGCCGAACCGCCCGCCACGCCATTGCCGCCAGTAAACGTACGGGCGCCCGATGTGGGGTCTATGGTCACGGTGGTCGTCGTGGTCGTCGGCTTAATCACGGTGCCGAAGGCCAGCAGGGTGTTGTTGGTCAGGGTGATCGGCTGGATGATGGTCGCCGAAGCCGTGGTCGTCGAGAGGGCCGAATTCTGCGCCAGGGCCGGAACGGCCAGGGCGGAGAGGACGGCCGCTGCGGCGGCGATCTTCAGGGCGAGTTTCATGCTACCAATTCCTTGGGGGCTGCGTCCCGGAGGGGACAAGGTTTTTGTCGAGGGGTGATCCGCGTGCAATCCCGCCACGTCATGGTCGGGGCAAAGCACACGAATCATGCTTGAGGATTGGTAAATGGGGCATGATGTTCCCCATGTCAACGGCCTTGTGTACCGCTCACTCAAAAAAAGGGCACATGGCCTTATACCGCTCACTCAAAATAGAGGGCTCATGGCTTTCACCCCCTGTGAGGATGCGTCGGCGTGTCGCAGATGCTGACTGATGCCGAAGGCGTCCTCCAGCGTCCGCAGCAGAGAGTAGTGATTGTAGGGCGTATCATCTTTCACGCCTCGCGGCCCGTGGTTGGTGATCACGATGGTCGGGATGTGGCCGCCGCCGTAGTTCGAAGCGGCGGTCGGCGTCACCGCACAGCAGCCCTCCCGCGTTGGGCCCGATCCTTCGTCGAAGGTGATGACGATGGCGAAGTTCTGCTTCGAGCGCCAGGCCGCGGTCGCCAGGATCTCGCCCACCAGCTTGCCGATCACGGCGTCGCCGCGCCGGATCAGAGGCCCGACGTTGGAGCCGATGCAATCGGCCGGCACGCCGGCGCCGTACAGGCCGTGCATCTCGTTGCATTGGTTGGGGACGATCAGGGCGAAGTTGGGCAGATGGCCACTCGCCAGATCGGCCTCCAGCTGATCGAAACCGACGATGTGGCTCGCGCGATCGCGATCGTGCTGGACGGAGGCGAAATTCATGAAGCCCGAGTGCTTGGACGCGTAAAGCGCGGTGGGATCGCCGGCGATGTAGGCCAGGGAGCCGGGAGTCGGCAGACTCTCGTAATAGCCCTTCCAGGTCATGCCCACGGCCGCGAGCTGGTCGCCCAGGTGGGGCGCGTACACCGTGTGATCGGGATATCCCGGCTGCCGGGTCGCGCTCCAGCACGCCGGATCGGTGGAACCCGGTTTGCAATAGAAGGCGTCGTCGTCGTGGATGCCGAAGGTGTCTCCGCCCAGGAGGGCCACGTAGTTGGCTTCGCTGGGATGGACCTCGCCGTAGAAGTGCGTCGCGTCGCCATAGCGCTTGGCCAGGGCGGCGATGTTGGGCGCGTCGATGCCGCTCACCACCTGGTCGTAGTTCTTGTTTTCCTCGACGATGACGAAGATGTGGGCGTAGCGCGGCACGCCCTCCAGATTGGGAGCGGCTCGCGCGGTCGTGGAAATGATCCCGGCCGCCAGGGCCAGGGTCGCGGCAAATCCTCGAGCGACAATCATAAACCCCCTCCAACCCGGCGCGGCCGCGATGCGCCACCTGACAGCACGATTGTGACAAATAGCCGGTCACCCGGGCCGGCGCCCGCGGTTTTTGCCGCCGGCCCGGCGCTTTCCTTGCGCGCCCGCGCGCCCCAAGCTAAGAGCCGCTTCCTTCGTTCGATGCCCTGATCCTCGGTAGCTCAGTTGGTAGAGCAGCCGGCTGTTAACCGGCGGGTCGCAGGTTCGAGTCCTGCCCGGGGAGCCAGCCTCATCCTTCGAGGCCAAGCCGCATCGTCAGGTCGAGGAGCGCCGGGCTGACACGCTGGACCAGCCTCATCGGGATCGCCGTGACCATCTTCGTCGCGGCTGGCGCGGGCGCGGCGGCCGCGCCTCTCTACGCCGATTGCCGGGGCGAGGCGTCGGCATCGCCGACGGTGATCCTGGAAGCTGGAGCCTTCGGAACCTCGGCCGACTGGGATTTCGTGCTGGATGATCTGGCCAAGGGCGGGCGGGTGTGCGCCTACGATCGGGCGGGCCTGGGCCGCTCGCCGCCGACGCCGGACGCCACCGACGCGCTCGCCAAGGCGGCGGAACTGGGTGCCTTGCTGGACCAACTTCACGAGACGGAGCCGGTGATTCTGGTCGGCCATTCCAACGGCGCCCTTTACATCGAAGCTTTCGCGGGACGCTCGCCTGGGCGGGTGGCGGGACTGGTCTATGTCAACGGCGTCGGCTCCGACGATCTTGACGACCCGCTCTTGCTGCGCGCCCTGGCGCGGGAGCGGCGCCTTTCGGACCTGGCGGTGATCGCCGCTCGATTGGGCCTGAGCCCTCTGATCGCCTCGCGGTTGATCGGCGATGAGGGGTTGGGCGGCGAGGCGGCGGCGCGCAAGCGGGTGGCCCTGACCTCCCTCGCCTCCCTGCGTGTCGCCCGTGATGAAGACAGGGCGATCGTTCCAGCCCTTAAGACTGTGCGTGCATTGGGAGATGCGACCCGCCTCATCCCCACGGTGGTCATCGTCGGAGCGCCCTATCCAAAAGAGCGCCTCGCCCGGGCCTGGCGGGCGGCTGAGATCGCGCCGGCCGCGCGCGCCGACCATGCCTGGATTCTCGATGCGCCCGGCGCCAGTCACGTCTCGCCGCTTGCCCGCGACCGCGCCTACATCGACGCCGCCGTGGGCTGGCTGCGCGCGCCCTTCGTCGCCCGATCTAAAGACACCGTCCCGGCTCCCGCGCATTGAGCCCGTCTTGCTCGCAAGGCCCCATTGAGCGACACCATGCCGGCTGATGAAGTCGAACGCTTTCTTCCCAATGGGCCGACGCCTTCACGCTCGCGCCCTAGCGGATATGAAAACTTGGAGAGTCTGAACGATGATCCGAAGAGCCCTCATCGCCCTTGTTGTGCTGACGATTGTCCCGCCGGCCATCGCCGCGGCGCGCGGCTATCTTGGCGTGGCGTTTGCGAGCCTTCCCCCGACGCGCGTGAACCCACTAACCGGCGAGGCGCGCATGCAGACCGGCGTGCTCGTCGCCAATGTGCTTGCCGGAAGCGCCGCGCAGCGGGCGGGTTTGAAGCCGGGCGAGATCGTCACGCGAATCAATGGCGTGGCCGTCGCCAGTCCCCAATCCGCCGTCGATGCCGTCGCTCATCATGGCGCGGGCGAAAGGCTATCGGTGACCGTCATCGACACGTCGCGGGGATTTATTCAGCAAAACCTCATCATCACATTGGCCGCCAATCCGCCGACCGGTTTCTTGGCGACGGCCGGGAACAATTTCGCCTCGCCGCCGCGGGCCGCGCCCACGCGCGGGGCCGGCGCTGGTCCGGCCGCGCCGGTTCTGCTTCGCCCTCTGCGGGCGGGCTATTGCGCGGCCATGGCGCCGCCGGGCTGGCGGGTCACCGACGCCAACAAGGAAGCCTCCGCGTTCACTGTCGCGTCGTCGAGCGGCGCCCTGCGCGCCAGCTACGGCATCGTTGGCATCAACAGTGGCCAGGCGGCGGGCTACTACGGCCCGCAATTCCGTTCGCCGGCGGCGTTCGCGCAATTCATGGGCGGCGCGGTGTTCGGGGGCCAGGCCGTCGCTCAGCCGCCGCGATTGATGGCGTACGGCTTCCAATTGATCACGTGGGAAACGCGGAACGGCTACAGCGGCTTTTCGATCTACAAGGTCTACCCTCTGCCGTCGGATCCTCGTGGCTACATCGTCTCCATGTACATCGGCGGCGCGCCGTCGACCCAGGCCAAACGCCTCGCGCCCCTCGCCGTGGGTGTGGCGACCACCATCCGCTGCAACACCCAGCTACGCCCGCCGCCGCCCAATGATTTCCATCCCGCGCGCGGCGCGACCTGCTTTGGCGGCGAATGCCGCGAGAGCGATGCGGCTGGCAGCGACTTCAATTCAATTCTCGGCACGGGCTATGTGCACGATTCCGCCGGCAACAACTTCTATGTCGGGGACGAAAACTGGATCGAAAATGGACGCGATGGCCCTGGCTACTACAAGACAAACGGCAACGACGTCACCAAGCTGACCCCGGGGTTGCAATAGACGCGCCTACCAGGCTCCGACGTTCTGCATCGAGGTCCACGGCTCGGCAGGTGTCAGCGCGCCCCCCTTCTGCAGCAGTTCTATGGAGATGCCGTCCGGGGAGCGCACAAAAGCCATGTGGCCGTCGCGGGGCGGACGGTTGATGGTCACGCCGGCGTCCATCAGCCGTTGGCAGAGGGCGTGGATGTCATCCACCTGATAGGCGAGATGGCCGAAATTGCGCCCTTCCCCATAGGCCTGCGGATCCCAGTTGTGGGTGAGCTCCACCATCGGCGCTCGCTTGGCCTTGGCCGCCTCGACGTCATCGGGCGCGGCCAGAAAGACCAGGGTGAAACGCCCGGCGGGGTTGTCGACACGGCTGACTTCCTCAAGTCCCAGCTTCGCGCAATAGAAGTCCAGCGCCCCCGGAAGGTCGGTGACCCGCACCATGGTGTGAAGATATCTCACGCAAAGTCTCCTTGGTTGATGCCCCAACCTTAACTCGATCTAGCCCAATCTGGCGTGAAACCTGTCCGCGTTTTCATTTGCGTCGAGACAGGGCGCGACGGAAAAGGCGATTCATGCGCTTCAAGCCAGCCTATGTCGTGGTCGCCGCAATCGTGGCGGCGGTCTTCGCCTACCTCCTGTTGCGCCCCTTGCTGGGGCACGACACCAAGACCGCGCGGGCGGCGCAGGCGGCCAAGGCGTCGGCCGTCGCCCCCCTGCCTCTGGTGCGGGTCAGCCTGACGCCGGAGTGGCAGCATGCCTATGGCGTGACCATCCGCGGTCGCACCCAGGCGGCGCGGACGGTGGTCGTGCGATCGGAGACCGCCGGGGTGGTGGCCGCCACGCCCATCCTGCAGGGCACATTCGTTCGCGGTGGAACCCTGCTTTGCCGCCTGGCCGTCGACGCCCGCCAGGCGTCCCTCGACCAGATGCGCGCCGAGATGAGGGCCAAGCAGCTGCAGATGCAGGCCTCGGCTAACCTGGCCGCCAAGGGATTCCGCTCCAAGACCCANNCAGTCCTGCGGCACGATGATTGAGCTTGATCCCCTGCTGGTGGTCGGCGACGTTCCCGAGACCGACGTGGGCAAGATCAGGGTGGGCGCGCAGGCCACGGCTAAACTGGTCTCCGGCGCGGTGATCGTGGGCCGGGTGCGGTTTGTCGCCCGAGACGCCGATCCCGCCACGCGCACCTACAGGGTCGAAATCACCGCCGCCAATCTTGGCAATCGCGCCCCCGCCGGGCTGTCCGCCGAGGTGCGCATCGGGGCCGGTGTCGGGCCGGCCCATTTTGTCCCGGTCTCGGCGCTGGTGCTCGACTCCGCCGGGCGGCAGGGCGTGCGCTACGTCGAAGCCGGCGGTCTCGTGGCGTTCGCGCCGGTGACGGTGCTGGAAGAGACGCCGCAGGGCCTGTGGGTCTCCGGCCTGCACGGCCCCACCCAGTTGATCACCGTGGGCCAGTCCTATGTCGCCGAAGGCCAGCGGGTGCGGGTCGCCATGGCCCCGGCGGCGGCTGGAGCGAACGGCGGATGATCGCGGCCCTCATCGATGGCGCGATCAAGCGGCGCAAGGTGATCCTGGCGGTCACCTTCGTCCTGAGCCTGTTCGGCCTCTACGCCTATGCGACCTTACCGCGCGAAGCTCAGCCGGACATCACCGTCCCCTTCATCATCGTGCAGGTCCCCTACCCCGGGGTCAGTCCCGAAGACGCCGAGCGCCTGCTCGTGCGGCCCCTCGAGCGCGAACTCCAGTCGATCCAGGGCCTCAAGGAGATGAACGCGCGGGCTTATGGCGGCGTCGCCGTGGTCACCCTGGAATTCGAGGTCAACTTCGACAAGAACAAGGTGCTCGAGGACGTCCGCGCCAAGGTCGATCTGGCGCGCGGCCGCTTCCCCCCAGACGCCCTGCCGCCGATCATCGACGAAGCCAACATCGCCGACAATCCCTCGATCGGCATCGTCCTGGCGGGACCGGCCCCCGAGCGCGCCCTCTACGCCGCCGCCCGCGCCCTCAAACAAGACTTGGAGAGCCTGCCCGGCGTGTTGCGCGCCGATGTCTCCGGCGGCCGAGATGAGCTTCTGGAGGTCACCGTCGATCCCCTGCGCATGGAAGCCTATGGCGTCAGCACCCAGGATCTGTCCGGGGTGATCGGACGCAACAATCAATTGGTGCCGGCCGGCGACCTGATCACCCGCCAGGGGACCTTCGCGGTGAAACTGCCCGGCGTGGTGCAGAACGCCGACGACATCCTGCGCCTGCCGATCAAGACCAATGGCGATCGGGTGGTCACCGTCGGCGACATCGGCGAGGTCCACCGCACGTTCAAGGATCCCACCTACATCAGCCGTTTCAACGGTCAGCCGGCCTTCACGGTGGAGGTTGTCAAGCGGCCGGGAGCCAACGTCCTGGACACAGTCAAGGCGGTGAAGGCTCTGGTCGCCACGGATCAGAAGCACTGGCCGGCCACGATTCGCGCCGACTACACCTTCGATGACAGCGAATTCATCGGCCAGACTCTGACCATTCTGGAGTCCGGGCTGATCACGGCCACCCTGCTGGTGATGCTGATCATCATCGGCGCGCTCGGCATTCGTCAGGGCCTGATGGTGGGCGCCGCCATCCCGGTCTGCTTCCTGCTGGCCTTCCTGATGCTGCAGAGGTTCGGCATCACCCTCAACCAGATGGTCATGTTCGGCCTGGTCCTGGCGGTGGGCATCCTGGTCGACGGCGGCATCGTGGTGGTGGAGTACGCCGACCGCAAAATGGCCGAGGGCCTGGACAAGTCCGCCGCCTTCGCCGCCGCCAGCAAGCGCATGTTCTGGCCGGTGGTCAATGGCACCTTGACCACCCTTTCGGCCTTCGTGCCGTTCTTCTTCTGGAACTCGATCGCCGGCAAGTTCATGAGCTATCTGCCGCTGACCCTGTTCTTCGTCCTGGGCGCGTCGATTTTCGTCGCCTTGATCGTCACCCCGGCGCTCGGTTCCCTGGCCGGCCGCAAGCAGGGCGTCGATCTCAAGCATCTGGCCGAAATCGAGAAGTCCGAGCACGGCGATCCTCGCGCCATGACCGGCTTCATGGGCTGGTACGCGCGGACCTTGGACGGCGCCAGCCGCCGCCCTTGGCTGGTTAGTGGCGCGGCCCTGGGAATCGTCGCCGCCGTGGTCACGCTGTTCGCCATGCAGCCCCACAAGGTGCTGTTCTTCCTTGACGAGGATCCGGACAACGCCACGGTGTATGTCATGGCGCGGGGCAATCTGTCGGTGCAGGCGCAGGACGCCCTGGTCGCGCAGGTCGAGAGCCGCCTGACCGGCATCCCGGGGGTCAAGTCGTTCTACACCCGCTCGGGCACCAGAACCGGCGGCGGCGGACAGAACAGCCCGCCCAATGACGCCATCGGCCGCATCCAGTTGGAATTCGCCGACTTCAAGGCCGAAAAAGCGCTGCATCTCACTGGGCGGGATATTGTCGCGACCATCCGCAAGCGAATCGGCGAAACCCCCGGCGTGCTGACCGAGCTTCGCCTGCCCGAGGACGGTCCGCCGGTGGGCAAGGATGTCCAGGTCGAACTGCGCGGCGCCGACGCCGCGGCGCTGGATCGGGCCGCCGACCTCATCCGCGCCAAATTCGCCGCCGACCCGCAGATCATCGAACTGGAGGACAGCCGCACNNTGTCGGTGGGCCAGGCCATCCAGTTCGTCACCGACGGCATTCTGGTGGGCAAGTTTCGCCCCGTGGACGCCCAGGACGAATTGGACATCCGCGTTCGCTTCCCGCCCGACCAGCGCAACATCGCCGCTTTCGACAAGCTGAAGATCACCACGCCTCAGGGCCCGGTGCCCGTCCGCTACTTCGTCAAGATCACTCCGGCCCAGCAGGTCACCTCCATCGTGCGGCGCGACAGCCAGCGGCTGGTGGTGGTTCAGGCCAATGTCAAAGGCATCCCCTCCAACCAGAAGATCGCCCAGCTCAAGCCCTGGTTGGAGCATGCCCCCATCGATGCCTCGGTGCGCTGGAAGTTCCGCGGCGCCGACGAGGAGAACCAGAAGGCCGGCGCCTTCTTCGCCGTCGCCATGATCGTGGCCCTGTTCTTGATGGCGACGATATTGCTATGGCAATTCAACAGCTTCTACGGCGTGTTCGTGACCCTTTCGGCGGTGGTGCTGTCGACCGTGGGGGTTCTGCTGGGGGCCGATCTCAACCTCGCCCACACCTTCGACTACATCTCCACCATCATGATGGGCACCGGCATCATCGCCCTGGCCGGAGTCGTCGTCGGCCATAACATCGTCCTGGTGGACACCTATTATCAGCTGAGAAGGACCGGCCACGACGCCGACGACGCCGCCGTGCGCGCCGCCACCCAGCGTTTCCGGCCGGTGATGCTGACCACTGTGGTGACGGTGATCGGCCTCCTGCCGCTGATGTTCCAGTTGCATCCCGACTTCCGCGCCGGCGGCTTCGACTACAAGGCGCCCGGGTCCGAGTGGTGGGTGCAGCTGTCGGCGACGGTGGTCTTCGGCTTGAGTTTCTCCACCGTCCTGACCCTGTTCCTCACCCCGGTGGCCCTGGCCGCGCCCAAGACCCTGGCCCGCGAGGC